>JAFTEP010000010.1 GCA_017453605.1 Clostridia bacterium | reverse complement strand
CTCGTTCTCGTGGTGCGGGAAGGTCAGATCCGCCCCTCCGCAGTGTATGTCGATCGTCTTGCCGAGATACCTGTCGACCATCGCGCTGCACTCGATGTGCCAGCCGGGTCTGCCCTTGCCCCAGGGGGAATCCCAGCAGGGCTCGCCCTCTTTCCAGCCCTTCCACAGAGCGAAGTCCAGAGGATCTTCTTTTACCTCGCTCACGTCGATCCTCGCGCCGGATTCGAGATCGTCGATGGTGATGCCCGACAGCTTGCCGTAGCCCGGGAAGCTGCGCGCCCTGAAATAGACGTCCGAGCCCGACTGATAGGCGTGGCCAGTGTCGACGAGGCGTTTTACGATGTCGATGATCGCGTCGATGTTCTCGGTCGCCCTCGGATGGACCGTCGCGGGACGGATCCCGAGGCCCTCGGCGTCGGTGAAATACTCTTTAATATACTTTTCGGCGACGTCGGCGACCGTGACGCCCTCTTCGTTGGCTTTTTTTATCATCTTGTCGTCGACGTCGGTGAAGTTCTGCACGAAGTCGACTTTGTTGCCCGCGTATTCGAGATAGCGCCTGAGCATATCGAACACTACGAAGCACCTTGCGTTGCCGATGTGGAAATAGTTGTAGACCGTGGGACCGCAGGCGTACATCCTGACGTGACGGTCCTTCGGTTCAAGCTCCTGCTTCGAGGCGGTGAGAGTGTTGTATATCTTCATTTTTTCTGATCCTCCATTATGACGGGAAGGTACTGTTCAAGATAGAGTATGCCAGAGAAGACGGTCATGACAGCCATCACGGCGAGCGCGACGTAGGTCAGAACGTATTCGGGGTCGTGGATGACGGGCTCTAAGATCGCGACGAGAACGAAAACCGTCTGCGAGACCGTCTTGCACTTGCCGTGCCAGGAGGCGGCGATCACGGTGTTCTTTCCCGCCATGAGAAGCCTGAGAGAAGTGACTATCAGCTCCCTCATAAGAACCAGAACGCCCGCGATGAACGCCCAGAGGTGCAGATATTCGTACACCGGCGAGGCGCAGAACGCCATCATGGTACAGAGGATCAGAAGTTTATCCGCGATCGGATCCAGGAATTTTCCGAGATCGGTGACCATATCCTTTTTCCTGGCGATGTATCCGTCGAGAAAATCGGTCAGCGCGCAGATCGCGAAGACAGCCGCGGAAATGATCCTCGGAACCGAATCGGAACCGAAGAGCTCTTCTATCACCATAAACACCAGCAGCACCGGCACGAGGATCATCCTCAGAAGCGTGAACTTTGTCGGCAGATTGATCTTTTTCAGAAATTTCATTTCTTATCCTCCCTGAGAGCTTTTCCAAGCAAGTCATAATCGAGGACTTCTTCGATCTTCACCTTCACGAAGTCTCCCTCGGCGGGTCTTCTCCCGCTCGTGAAATAGACCTTCGGATCTATCTCGGGCGCGCTGTCCGCGGTCCTTCCAAACCACCTCTCGCTTACGGGATCCCAGCCCTCGACGAGAACGGTCTGAACGGTGCCGATCTTCGCCGCGTTCAGCTCCTGCGCGATATCGAACTGCGCCTCCATTATCCTCTCCATGCGGCGCTCGGCGGTTTTCCTTGGGACCCTGCCGTCAAATCTGTAGGCGGGAGTGCCCTCCTCCCTGGAATACACAAAGCTTCCGAGCCTTTCAAAACGGGTCTCTTTTACGAACGCGAGAAGCTCGTCGAAATCCTTCCCCGTCTCTCCCGGAAAGCCGGTCATGACGGTCGTGCGGATCGCGATCCCGGGGATCTTTTCTCTGAGGCGGCGGATCGCGTCGATCACGACCTCCGGCCCGCCGTGGCGGTTCATCCTCTTCAGTACGGGCTCGCTTATGTGCTGGATCGGCAGGTCTATGTACTTCACCACCTGCGGCAGAGAAGCGATCGCGTCGATAAGGGAGTCCGTGATCTTGTCGGGATAACAGTAAAAGAGCCTGATCCATTCAAAATCCGGCACCTCGCGGCAGATCTCCTTTAAAAGCCTGTCGAGAGAAGGCTTTCCGTAGATGTCCCTGCCGTACGCGGAGGTGTCCTGCGCTATGACGCAGAGTTCTTTTACTCCGAGCCCTCTCAGGACCTTCGCCTCGGCGACGACGTCCTCGATCTTCCTCGAGCGGAAGCCTCCGCGTATGAGCGGGATCGCACAGTAGCTGCAGCGGTTGTCGCAGCCGTCGGCAATGCGCAGATACGCGGTGTAGGGCGGGGTGCTGACGACCCTGTCGCCCTCCATCACGAGCTTTTCCGGCTCGGACGAGGCGAAATACTTTTCGCCGTCGTAGACTTTTTTTATCGCCTCGCAGATCTCGCCCTCGCAGCCGAGAGACAGGACGGCGTCGACCTCGGGCAGTTCGCTCTTTATCTCGTCGAAGTACCTCTGCGCCATACAGCCGGTGACGACGATGCCCTTGAGCGAGCGGTTCTTTTTGAGCCAGTCGAGGTCGAGGATCGCCTCGATCGACTCCTCCTTCGCGCTCTTTATGAAAGCGCAGGTGTTGACGATCATCACGTCGGCGCGGATGTCCTCCTCGACGATCTCAAAGCCCGCGTTGTTGACCCGCGCGAGCATCAGTTCGAGATCTGTCTGGTTTTTGGGGCATCCCAGCGAAATGAATCCGACTTTTATACTCATCTTTTTTGGTTTTTTCTTTCCTGAACTGAATTTTCAGATATCCAGAACGTAGGCGAGGAGCAGGTTGACGGTGTTTTTCAGCCCGTCGACGTGCGTGCGCTCCATCCCGTGACTGCCGAAGACCGGCATGCCGAACGCGGCTCCGACCAGATCGTTGCCCGATCTCATTGCCGCCGCGGCGTCGGTCGAATAGATCTTCGCGAGCTCGACCGTACACTCGCAGCCAGCCTTTTCGGCGTATGCGAGAAGGCGCGAGGTGAGATCGTAGTCGTAGGGGCCGATGATATCCGAGGCGCAGACCGCGGTCGTGAACTCCGTGCAGTCGGTGTCCGGACCGGTCGGGATGATGTCCACGGCGACGTACTCCGAGACCTCCGGCGGGACGTACGCGCCGCCGAGCCCGTTCTCCTCGCAGTAGGGGAAGGCCAGAAGCGTGTTGTATTTGGGTTTCAGTGAATTTTCGCAAAGGTATTTGAGCATCGTGAAGACGCAGGCGACGGCCGCCTTGTCGTCGATGTATCTCGATTTCAAGAATCCCGACGGCGTGAGGACGGCGTGAGGCTCCGCGCTGACCGGGTCTCCGGGCCTGATCCCGAGCGCGAGGACTTCTTCCTTAGTGGAAACTCTCTCGTCGATGTTTATCAGCATCGTGTCCTCGTCCCTCGGCTCTTTTGCCATTCCGGAAAACGAATGGGTCGAGTGCTTCTGACAGCTCATCAGTCCCGAAAAGATCTTTCCCTCGCGGTTGATGATATAGACGGTCTCGCCCTCGAGAGAAGAATAGACTATACCGCCGAGCGCCCTGACTCTCAGCTTGCCGTCCGTGTCGATCCTCCTGACGACGAGCCCTATGGTGTCGGAATGCGCGCCGACGAGGACTGTCTTTGAAGGATCCTCGCCCTCGAGCAGGACGTACGGCGTGCCGCGGCGGTCGCGGAAGGTCTTTTTGCCGAAGCGTTCGGCGTATCTGTCGAGCACCGGGTCGAGCATTTTGCCGTAGCCGAGCGGGCTCGGCACAGAAACGATGTCCTTGAAGCAGTCGACGAGAAAAGCGATATCGACGTCAAATTTCATATTTATCCCCCTTATTCTTCTCCGGCGTCCCCCGAAGTGACCGAGAGCGCCGCCGAACGGGCGTTTTCAAAGCTGTGTCCCTTTGCGGCGAGGCGGCTTATGAGCTTTCGTTTTTCGGCGTCGGAAGAAACGCCGTTCGGGCAGAGCGTTTTCGCGAGAGCTTTGGCGCGCTCACAAAAATCTATCTCCAGTGACGCGAAGCGCTTCGCGTACTTATCTCCGAAGCGCCTTTTTTTCAGCTCTTCTTTGAATTTCAGTTCGCCCCAGAGCTTTCTTTCGCCCTCCGAAAGAAGCTCCCCGAAATATCTCTCCTCGTTGACGAAGCCGTCCCTGAAAAGCTGCCTGACGGCTTCCTTCGCGTCGCCGTGATCGGCGTCCGGCTCCTTTTCTATGAGCCATTCGTAGAGACCGCGCGGAGTCATATCCGAGATCGAGAGCCTGCCGAGCGCCTTCTTGTACAGCCTCTCGGCGGAGGGCGTCATCTTCCCCAGCCGTATTTCTCGATGAGCTGGATTATCTTGTCGTGGGGATCAAGCAGATCGCTGACGGAGGTGTTGTGGTTGATCGCGGCGATTATGTAGGCGATGTACTTTGCGCAGTTGACCTCGATGTACCACGGACGCGCCCTGAGTTCCTCCGAGGCGTAGGTCAGATTGGTGCAGAGCACGCCGCTGATGATCCCCTCTTCGTATGCCTGGTCGAATTTTTCAAGGCCGTTGGTGAAGATGCCGTAGGTGACGATCGAGAAAATGTGGTCGGCGTTCCTCTTCTTGAGTTCTCTTGCGATATCGAGGAAGGATTCGCCGGAGGAGATCATATCGTCGACGACGATGATGTCCATTCCCGAAACGTCCTCGCCGAGATATTCGTGGGCGATGATCGGGTTCCTGCCGTTGACGAGCCTCGAATAGTCCCTGCGCTTGTAGAACATTCCGAGCTTGGTACCTAAGATCGAGGCGTAGAAGATGTTGCGGGTCATTCCGCCCTCGTCGGGGCTGACGAGCATCAGCTTGTCCTTTTTGGGGACGAATCCCGGGACCTTTTTGAACAGCGCCTTGAGCGACTGATAGTAGGGCATGACGTTGTCGAAGCCGGTGAGCGGGATCGCGTTGACGACTCTCGGATCGTGAGCGTCGAAGGTGATGATGTTGCTGACGCCCATGCTCTCGAGCTCCTGCAGGCTCATCGCGCAGTCGAGCGATTCCCTGTAGGTCCTTCTGTGCTGGCGTCCGCCGTACAGAAGCGGCATGATGACGTTGATCCTGCAGGCCTTGCCGCCCGCCGCCGAGATGACCCTCTTGAGATCCTGATAGTGGTCGTCAGAGGACATGTGGCAGGTCATGCCGAAGGATTCGTAGGTGCAGCTGTAGTTGCCGACGTCCACGACTATATACAGATCGTCGCCGCGCACGCTCTCTTTGATTATGCCCTTGGCGTCGCCGGAAGCAAACCTCGGGCACTCCGACTGGACCAAAAACCCGTCGGTCTCGAAGCCGGCCTTGTCGGCCATTTCCATGAGGTAGTAGTTGATCTGATCGCCCAGCGTCTTGGCGCTGTTGAGCGCGATCAGCTTGAGCGGCGCGAAGCGTTCGGGAAGAGAAAAAATGTTGTCGCTTGTTATCTGTTCCACGGTCTTATCCTCCGATTCGGTTTTTTTCGGCTTTTATTTTTGTTTTCCTGCGGGATCACTCAAGCCCGTCGAGTCCGAGTTCGTCGTCATCGTCGTCGTCGAGAGTGTCCGCGGCTCCCGTCACGGTGTCGTCGAGCTTTTCGTATCCGGCGCGGATCTTGGCGTCGATCTCGTTTGTCACGTCGGGGTTCTGCTCGAGATACGCCCTCGCGTTGTCCCTGCCCTGGGCGATCTTTTCGCCCTTGTAGCTGAACCAGGATCCGCTCTTCTCGATGATGTTCATGAGGATCGCAAGATCCAGGACCTCGCCCTCGTAGCTTATGCCCTTGCCGTAGAGGATGTCGAACTCCGCGACCTTGAAGGGGGGCGCGACCTTGTTTTTGACGACCTTGCATTTGGTGTGGTTCCCGATGATGTCGGTCTTGTTCTTGAGCTGCTCGCCGCGCCTCACGTCGATGCGCACCGAG
>JAFTEP010000108.1 GCA_017453605.1 Clostridia bacterium | reverse complement strand
GCCTGAGATCGGCGTAAACCGGGGTCGCGGCTTTCTTGCAGAAATCAAGTTTTACCTTCCCCGCTTTCTCCCAAAGCGGATCGTCGAGGTCCGATGGCATACCCTCGAGATAGACCATAGTATAAGACGGGATGCAGCTTCTGAGGCTGTCGACGTCGCCCGTCCAGAACGGAGCGACACAGGGTTTTATAGGCAGCTCGAAGCGGACCGTGCCGAAACCCGCGATAAAGACGTCCTTGACGTGAAGATCGCACAGAAGCGTCCTGTTGGCGTCGGATGACGTTATCATCGAATAGAGCCTGCCGTCGATGCCCTTCATATCCATAGGCCAGAGAACTATATCGGGATCGACGTAGGAATAGAATTCGGCGGTGGAGCTGAATTCGCCGTGATGCGCGAGCTGGACTACGTCGGATTTCAGCGACTTGCCGTATAAAGCTATCATCACGTCGTCCGCCGCCTTCTGAACGTCCCCGAGGAAGAGAACGCTCTGACCCTCGGCGTAAAGACGGAAAACAAGAGACGTGTCGTTCAGTTCGTTTCCCCTGCCTCCGTCGACGACGGGGAGCTGGCGCGCGGTGTAGAGGATCTCGATGCGGGCTGAGCCGAAATTGAAAACGTCGCCGGGAACGGGCTCTATTATCTGAGAGCCGAGCTTTTCGATACAGTCTGCAAAACGGTGTCGCTCCGCGACGGTCGCTTCCTGACAGTTCTTATAGAACTCGTCCGAGAGGAAGCAGAAAACGACCTTTTTTACTTCAATATCCGCGGCGTGATTATCCGCCATCGACATAAAGCAATAAGTATGATCGGCGTGGTTGTGGGTGATAAACCACGCGTCGACGACGGGCTTTTCGCGACCGGTGACTTTTTTGAGATATTCAAAAAGATATTCGGCGTCGTCTTTATTGAAGCCCCCGTCGACGACGACGGTGGATCCGTCGTCGGTCTGAACGACGTAGCTCATGCCGAAAATGCCCTTTCCGGGCGTATCGAGCTGATGGAGAACGGTCGACATGATTTTCACCTCTGAATCATTCGTTTACGAGCTCGAACCACCTGACGCCGCCCGGATAGATGCGGTAGCGCTCGGGATAAGGCATACAGTTGAGCATGAATTTGACCGCCCTCGGACCGCCGGAAGAACGGATGAAGTTCACCTCGGCGTGAAGACCGATGATATCCCCTGCGGTGTGTTTTTTTGTAAACGGGATCAGAACGCTGACGGCAAAGCCGCCGTCGAAAACTTTACCGGCGGATTCGAATCTGTCCGGCATACTGTTATAAGCGCTTTTGCCGTTTATGATCTTTGGATCCGGGAACAGTTTGAGATCGCGGAATTCAGACGGACTGAACTCCTGCTCCCAGTTGCGGTCGAAGTTGTCCATGTGATCTTCGCAGAAATGGAGCCGCGCGCAAAAGCAGTTGGAGACCGCCGAATGAGACGGATCGAATCCCGCGGAGCAATCGACGCCCGTCGCGAGGATCCTCACAAGAAGCCCTTTGTCCGAAGCGCAGAGGCTCACGGAGGCGTTTTCCTCGCCCTCCCCGACAAGAGCCGCGCCCTGTCTGGAGGCGAAGACGCCGTTTCTCGTGCCGGCGTAGGTCTCGAAAACGAAAAGCGAAGCTTTTTCCCAGCGCTTGTCCAGCGGATCGAGAGGATCCGGACAGTCGTCGAGGATGGGCACGGAACCGGAGGAAGACGTGAGAAGCTTCTCATCCGGGAAATAGCATTTAATCTCCCTCGGCGCGACACTCGGACGGATCGGCATTTCGAGCGCTCTCGTCCCGTCTCCGTGAATGACGAAATCCTTGATATGAAGAGGCTCGTCGAGAAGCTGACGGTCGACGGTGACGATATAGATCATCTCCTTCACGGTGTCGAGGGGCGAAGGCCAGAGGACTATATCGGGATCTATGATCCGGTAGGTCTCGATGGTAGAGCCGTAGCAGCCGTGATGGGCGAGCTGGACGACGTCGCTCTTGAGGGCGGAGCCGAATTTCTCGATCAGAATTTTATCGGCGCCCTTAGAGGCGTCGCCGAGAAAGAGGACCGTCTGACCGGATGCCGTGAGACGGAAGACGGTCGACGTGTCGTTTATATCGACGGTCATTCCGTCTGACAGATCAAATTCTTTCCAGGTGAGAAGGATCTCAAACTTCGCGTCCTCAAAAGTGAAAACGTCTCCCGCTTTTGGCTCGACCCGCTCGAGACCCGCAAGATTTTCGATCGCTGTATAAAACCTTTTCATCTGAGCGACTGCCGCGGGCTCGATGACGGCAAGGATCTCTTCGGGCGGGAACGAGGCGATCAGCTTTCTGACGCGGATCCTGTCGGGGTATCTCTCGGCGATCCCTTTGAGGCAAAAGACGTGATCCGGATGGGCGTGAGTAAGAAACCAGGCGTCCACCACCGGGACGTTCTGACCCGTGATCTTTTTCAGATAATCAAGAAGCTGTTCGGCGTCGCCGCCGTCGGAGCCGCCGTCGATCATAACGGTCTTTTCGCCGCACTGAACGACGTAGCTCATGCCGGGAGTGACGGTATTGATCTGATGTATGACAGTAGACATTTTTTAAATCCTTTCAAAAGAAATTATGACGGATCACTCTAAGACGAACCACCTCAGG
>JAFTEP010000107.1 GCA_017453605.1 Clostridia bacterium | reverse complement strand
TGATACAATTGATTTGAACAAAACGAAAGGAGCTTTAATAATGATTTTTTACGATCTGCACGCCGCAAAAAGAAACGGGGAAGACTTTTCTTTCGATTCTCTGAAGGGAAAAGTTGTTCTCGTCGTAAACACCGCCACCGGATGCGGTTTCACTCCTCAGTACGACGGTCTTGAAAAGCTTTTTGAGACTTATAACGAACAGGGTCTTGAGATCCTCGACTTCCCCTGCAACCAGTTTGCCAACCAGGCTCCCGGCACCGACGAAGAGATTCATCAGTTCTGCACTCTGAAATTCAACACCAAATTCGAGCAGTTTTCAAAGGTCGAAGTCAACGGAGAGAACGAATCGGAAGTTTTCACTTTCCTAAAGAACGCAGCGCAGGAAGATATAACCGGCTCTTTCAAGGACAAGGTCACTATGAAAGCGATCGAAAAACTCAGTTCCACTTATAAGAAACCCTCGGACATAAAATGGAATTTCACCAAATTTCTCGTCGACCGTTCCGGGAACGTCGTAAAGCGCTATGCGCCGACAGTCACTCCCAAGAAGATCGAGGAAGACATCAAGAATCTTTTGTAATAAAAAACGGAGGATAAAACAATGTCAGTCATCAGGGTAACCAACCAGAATTTCAAAAATGAAGTCCTTGAAAGTTCCGTTCCCGTTCTTGTAGATTTCTACGCAGATTGGTGCGGTCCGTGCCGTATGCTCAGGCCCTCTCTTGACGCGATCGCCGCCGAAAGAAGCGACGTCAAGGTCGCCGCAGTCAACGTCGACGAGGAAGCCGAGCTTGCCATCAGGTACGGGATCGCTTCGATCCCCTGCGTCATCCTTTTCAAGGACGGCGAAGCTGCCGAAAAGAGCGTCGGTCTCGTTCCCAAGGAAAGCCTCGAAGCTCTTCTGAACTGAGATGTTCGACGTAATCGTTATCGGCGCCGGCGCCGCCGGACTTACTGCCGCTATATACGTTCGCAGGGCGGGGAAGAGAGTTCTCGTTCTCGAGGGACTTAGCTACGGCGGACAGATAATAAACACCCCGGACATCGAGAACTATCCCGCCGCTCCGCATATATCGGGCTTTGATTTTGCGACAAGGCTTTACGAGCAGGCAAAACAGCTCGGCGCGCAGATCGCATTTGAAAAGGTCGTCGGAGTTAAGGACAAAGACGGCATCAAAGAAGTAGTGACTTCAAAAAATTCCTATGAGGCAAAAGCTCTGATAATCGCCACGGGATCACAGAATAAAAAGCTCGGACTTCCGAAAGAAGACGATTTCATCGGGAAAGGCGTTTCCTACTGCGCGACCTGTGACGGGGCCTTCTACAGAAAAAAGACCGTCGCTGTCGTCGGCGGAGGCAACACCGCAGTTGAAGACGCGCTCTACCTGAGCGATCTTGCCGAAAAAGTCTATATCATCCACCGCCGCGATCAGTTCAGAGCCGACGAAAGATCGGTGGAGAGCCTGAAATCAAAAACCAACGTCGAACTTGTTCTCGACAGCGTTGTTACCGAACTTTTAGGATCAGACAGACTCGAGGGGATCATAACTTTGAAAAAAGACGGCTCACTGCGCGAGATAAAAGCCGACGGTCTCTTTGTCGCGGTCGGAAGAAATCCCGAAACTTC
>JAFTEP010000106.1 GCA_017453605.1 Clostridia bacterium | reverse complement strand
CAGAATCTAAAAGTATGTGTTCCCACAGTAAATTCCACTGCTCAGTTCTTCCCATGGTAAATTCCAGATGTAAATGCCATTATGGAATTTACTTTGGGAATTCACATTTTTGAGTCTGAGGGCGTTTGAGAAGCGAAAATTGTTGCAATCACGGCGTTTTTGTGGTATCATTATCTAAACAGTTTCACTTTCAGCGCGGCTGACCTCACCGGTAACGGACCGAAAAGGATTATCGGCGCCCGCCGAAAAAAAGAAAGGAACAAAGATGAAAAACTCCACACTGAAAAAGATCGCCGCGCTCGTACTTGTTTTCTGCCTGCAGCTCGCGTTCTTCGTTCCTGCCGCGACAGTTCCGGCAAAGGCGGAACAGGAGCACACGATAGTGATCGCTTCGAGCGATTTCCAGGCGGACAGCGACGCTCTGAGCGCCTCTCAGCTCGCCGAAATACTTGCAGCCGTCAAGAAGGACTATCCTCAGGCGGACGGATATCTCCACTGCGGAGACTACACGGTCATCTTAAAATACCTCGCCTGGCAGAGCGAATCGGGGATGGCGGCTCTTCTGAAAACGATAGACGACGCCGATCTGGGGATCCCGGATTACGAGATCATCCTCGGCCAGGGAAACCACGACCCGAACAACACCTCCGGGCTGGCAAGCTTCGGGAACAACGACCACGACGAGAAGAAATACGGAGTCTTCAACATCCGCGAGGACGGATATATGTGGATGGCGGGAACTCAGAGCAACAACGGCTCCGAGAACATCGCGCTTCACGAATCTACCGTGAAGGACACCGCCGAGAGACTGAGAAGATATCTGCACGCGAAAGCCGAACAGGGATTCAGCGCGCCGATATTCGTCATCAGCCACCTTCCCCTGCATTTCTGCATGCGGACCGTCGTCTACGGAGATTCGAGATACGCGCATTATCTCACGGACGTTCTCAACGAGGGCGCCGAACTCGGACTCAACATCATCTTTTTGTTCGGGCACAACCATTCCCAGGGCTGGGACAACTACCTCGGCGCGTCATGCGTCTATCTGCCCAAGGGAAGCACGATGAAGATCGCATCAAAAGGCACGAATATGTCCTGCGAGGACGTGAAGATCGGCTTCACATACATGAACGCGGGATACACCGGGTACTACCACACGGATTTCGGCGAGGATATCGACGACACGCTGACGGTGTCCGTGTTCGATATCACCGAAGACTCGGTGGAGATAAGAAGATATTCAAAAGACGGGATGTATAACCTCAAATCCAAAGGCGTCCAGAACCTGAAGGTTTTCGGCGGGCGGAGCGAAGCGAACATGGATCTTTACAAGCCGAACACCGCCGTCATCTCCTCTCCGCAGATCCTCCCTCTCGTCACCGAGGCAAAGACCGCCCGCGCGACCTGCACCGAGGACGGAGTGACAAGTCCGTGGTACTATTTCGACTATGAGGGAGAATACTACTCCGATATTTTCAGGACCCGGATCGCGGATCCCGAAAAGCTCGCCGAAAAAGCGACCGGCCACAGCTTCCGGGACGGAAAATGCACAAGGTGCGGATATGAGCTCGAAAGGATCGACGGGAATCCCGCGAGCTGCGTCGAAGAAGGCAGGATACCCTGCTTCCATGACAAGCAGAGCGGAGTTTATTACGCCGACGCGAACGGGGCTGCTGTCCTCGCCGAGAGCGACCTTATCATTCCGCTGATCGATCATAGCCCCGACGAGAACGGAAAATGCTCGGTATGCGGCAAGCAGGTGTTCGATCCGCCCGCGCCGTCAACGGCGCCCCCGACGACCGCGCCGCAGTCGACAGCGCCTCAGACAACCGCGCCTCGGTCCACGGCGCCGCAGACTACCGCGCCCCGTTCTACCGCGCCTCAAAGCACCGCACCGCAAAGCACGGCGCCGAAAACGACAGCGCCGCAATCTACCGCACCGCAATCCACCGCGCCTCAAACCACCGCGCCTCAGACGACAGAGCCGCTGAGCGCGGCTCCCGCGTCCACTGAACCCGTGAGCACGGCGCCCGAGTCGACCGAGACCTCAAGCTCGGCGCCGGCCTCCTCCGAGCCTCTCGGCACGGAGCCCGTTTCGACCCTACCGGCGACCGGGACCGCCGCGCCGTCAAGCGTCAGCCCCGGTCCTGAAGGTCTCGGCACGCCGGCGATAATCGCGATCTGCGCGGGAGCCGCGCTTCTCATAGCAGGAGCGGCGGTGCTGTTTATAAAACGAAAAAAATAAAAAAATATAATTTCAATCCAAAGGAAACGACAAATGAGCTTTTTCAAAAAGATCGTCAACAAGGAAACCGTGCTGTACTTTATTTTCGGAGTGCTGACAACGCTTCTGAACTGGGTCACTTATTCCGTTTTCTATAAGCTGCTCGGCGTGGATTCGCTGATCTCGAATATCGTCGCGTTCATCGTCGCCGTATTGTTCGCTTTCTTTGTGAACAAGCTGTTCGTCTTCGAGAGCAGGAGCTTTGAGCCGAAGCTTGCCGCAAAGGAATTCGTAAGCTTCGTTTCGGGAAGGATCCTGACCTTCCTTCTCGAGGAAGCGGGGATCTGGGTCAGCCAGATAACGGGATTCGAGACCAAGCACCTGTTTTACTTATTCGGCTTCGACGTCGAGGGATGGCTTGTGACAAAAATCATCCTCTCGTTCATCGTGCTCGTGCTGAACTATCTTATAGGCAAGCTTCTGGTATTCAAAAATAAAAAAACTCACGACACTGAAAGGACGGAGGACAATAAATGAAGATCGGCATAACCCAGTCGACTTTCCGGCGCTTCGGCGATTTTTCAAAACAGACTCAGCTGATGAGGGCGCACGGCTTCGAGGCGATGGACTTTTCGGAGTTCACGAATTATCCTGTGGAAAAGATTTTCACGCTCGGTGCGAAAGACTTCGAGAAGACTCTCAGAGAATACGCCCGGATCGCCGTCGAAAACGGAATAGAGATAACTCAGACTCACGCGCCGTGGATCTATCCCCGCGCGAATCAGACGGCTGAGGAGTTGGAGATCCTGATGCAGAAGCTTTTTCAGAGCATCGAGGGAACGGCAATGCTCGGCTGCGGCAGCATAGTGGTGCATCCGTTTTTGCCCTTCACCTCGCACGATCTGGATCACGAGGACGAGACGGTCGAAATGAATATTAGGCTGCTGAAAAAGCTCTGTGACAAAGCAAGAGAGACCAACGTCGATCTCTGCCTTGAAAATATGCCGATGTCAAGATTTTCCGTCGCGACCGTGAGAAGGATAGTGAGCATGGTGGACGTCGTGTGCGACGAGAGACTGAAGGTCTGTCTCGACACGGGGCACTGCAACGTCTTCGAGGTCAGACAGAGCACTGCGATAAAGCAGATCGGGAAAGACAGGCTGAAGGTTCTGCACGTCCACGACAATCACGCCGTGAAGGACGAACACCTCTTCCCGTATGAAGGCAACATAGACTGGGCGGATTTCGCTGCCGGCCTGAAAGAGATCGGCTTTGAAGGAGCGCTGAGTCTGGAGACCGATCCTAACGAAAATCTGCCGGACGAGCTGTATCTTTCGGCCGTCGACGATCTTTTCAACAGAGCGAAATACATCGCAAAAATGGCGGAATGAATCCTTCCCCGTAAAGAAGGTCCCCGGAGCGAAAGCTTCGGGGACCGATTTTTAAAGAGCATCAGTTTTTGATATCGACGAAATAATGAGGATCGGAGCGGAGCTTTTTGTGGGCCTCCCGCCACATTTCTACCGTCGAAACGAGAAAACAATCCGCCGACGCGATCATGCCCTCTCTGAGAGCGTCTCCGTCAAGCAGCGGCGCGAGGCGCTTGTAGCGCTGAACGGCGTTCACAAACGCGTGCCTCAGACAGGAGAGCTCAAAGCTTCTCCCCTCGCCGTCCGTGACGGTGTAGCGGATCATATCGCCGAAGAGATAATCGGGACAGACGAGCTCCTCGACCGCGTGCATCGAGGTGTTGGGACCGATTCCGCAGCCGATGAAAAGGATCTTTCCGCCGAGCTCTTTCAGGCGTCTGAACGGAGAGTTCTCACCGCAGGGAGTCCGGTCGGCAACGTGTCCCTCGGTGAGAAAGCGCGCGTTTTTGCCGACGGCGCAGCAGGAGTGAGTGGGGTTTATGCTCCTCAGGACGCCCTGAACTGACGTGCGGAAATATTCCGGGATCGCTCCGACATTCGACGGCGTTTTCTTTACGTCAAAAAACGGATCATCCGCGCCGCAGTATTCATAGCTGAGCGCGGGAAAGACGAGCGTCCCGCCGTCTCCGAGGGCGGCCCGGAGCCCGTCGGTGACGTCTGAGGGAACGAATCCCTCGCCGAGCGATCTCAGCGACGAGTGGACGAGGATCGAATCCCCGGGACGGACGCCGAGCGCAAGGGCATCCCGGCGTATCCTCTCTGCGCGCCCGGTCACTTCAGATCCGCAAAACGGAGGGTCTCGCCGGGCTTGACGGAGAAAAGGTGCACTCCGCTCTGTCCGGGGAAATAGGCCTGAGCAAAGACTTCGAGAGTGCCGGGGTTGTAGATGAACGAGCCGTCCGCGGACTGGATGAGGGATCTGAAGGCGCGGACGTAATCATAGATCTCCATGTTCGTGGCGTACCACACGTCGTCCCTGCCGGCGACCTTGTCAAAGAGAGCGTCGAGCTTTTCCCAGCTCCAGTTCTCGGCGCGGTCCATTTCGTAGGCGTGCCCCCAGACGTAGAAGAGCCGGGCGGTGCTGTATTTGAGCTGAGAGGCGCCGTATCTGCCGTTCGGGTCGAAGAACTCATCGCAGAGGCTGTCGAGAGCCGGATCGAGCTGATGGCAGGTCGGGTGCCATTCGAGGAAATTTTCAGGAAGAGAGAAGGCCTTGGTGGATTTGGTGGTGCGGGAATAAACAAAGCCCGCGAGCCTTAAACATTCTATCGTGTCGGCGTTGTAGGATCCGTTCGGAAGCGCGAAGCCCCTGACAAGACCTCCCGTTTCCCTCTCGAGGGCAGCGCGGTCGTTGAGAAGATCTTTCAGGACCTGGGGAGTATCCATTTTGGCGTAGAAGGGGTGGGTCTCGCCGTGACCGGCGACCTCGATCACGCCCTTGGAGATCATGTCGCGCAGGACGCCGTAGCTGACGTGATGAACGTGCTCGTCGCCGAGGTAGCTGCTGGGGATGTTGAGAGTGCCCTTTAGTCCGCGCTCCTTCATCATTTCGGTGAGCCGGACGTCCTGGATGACGCCGTCGTCATAGCTGAGAGTGAAAGCCCTTTCCTTTGCGCCGGGCCAGCGAAGAAACAGATTGACCATAATTATATCCCTCCAAAGAAATATGCTAAGAAAATTGTATCATTCCCGGAACGTAATTTCAAGGGTTTCGGCGATTTTTCCGGACCCGGGGAGAAAAAAAGATCCCTTTGCGGGCAAAAGCAAAGAAAAAAGAGAAAATTTTACAAAATCATAGTGCAAAAACAAGAAAAGTATGATACAATATAAACGTAAAAATCCGGGGACCCGGAAAACAGTTTTTGAACCTATTTTAACGAGAGGAGAACTACTATGGGACTTATTCAGGCAGGCATAGGCGCGATCGGAGGAGTTCTTGCCGATCAATGGAAAGAATTTTTCTACTGTGAAGCGCTTCCCAACGACGTCCTTATGACAAAGGGCGAAAAGAGGATCGGCAACCGTTCCTCGAACACCAAGGGCAACGACAACATCATTTCCAACGGCTCCGGCATCGCCGTCGCCGACGGTCAGGCAATGATCATCGTGGAGCAGGGCAAGGTCGTCGAGTTCTGCGCGGTTCCCGGTGAATACACCTTCGACAAGTCCACCGAGCCCTCGATCTTCGCGGGCAAATTCGGTCAGAGCCTCATCGAGACCTTCAAGCTGATCGGAAAGAGATTCACCTACGGCGGAGACACCGGAAAGGATCAGAGAGTCTACTACTTCAACACGAAAGAGATCCTCGAGAACAAGTTCGGTTCCGCGACCCCCATCCCCTTCCGCATCGTCAACAGATCCATAAATCTCGACCTGGACGTCAATCTGAGAGTCAGCGGCATCTACTCCTACATCCTCGACAACCCGCTGGTTTTCTACACGAACATCGCCGGAAACGTCACCGATACCTACCGCAGGGATCAGATCGACGGTCAGCTCAAGACAGAATTCATCAGCTCCCTTGCCCCCGCTCTCGCGAAGCTCTCCGATCTCGAGCTCAGACCCAACCAGATCCCGGCTCACAACCTGGAGCTTGAAGACGCGCTCAACGAAGTGCTGACCCAGAGATGGATCGAAAACAGAGGTATCAAGGTCAAAACCATCGCCCTCAACCCGATCACGATGACCGAAGAGGACGAGAAGAGATATCAGGAAGCTCAGAGAGCCGGCATCTTCAGAGATCCCGGTATGGCGGGCGGCAGACTCGTGGACGCTTCTTCGGACGCGATGAAGGATGCCGCGAAGAACTCCGGCGGAGCCATGACCGGATTCATGGGTCTCGGAATGGCACAGGGGATCGGCGGAGGAGCCGCGAATATGTCTAACCTCTTCGCCATGAACCAGCAGAACCAGCAGGCGGCTCAGGCAGCTCAGGCCGCCGCCAACACCTGGAAGTGCGAGTGCGGCGCCGAGAACACCGGCAAATTCTGTGCAAACTGCGGCAAGCCCAAGCCCGCTCCGGCGGGAAGCTGGAAGTGCGTGTGCGGCGCCGAGAACACCGGCAAATTCTGCGCCAACTGCGGCAAGCCCAAGCCCGCTCCGGCAGGAAGCTGGAAGTGCGAGTGCGGCGCCGAGAACACCGGCAAGTTCTGCGCGAACTGCGGCAAACCCATGCCCGCTCCCGCGGACGCTCCGAAGCCCGCTCACTGCGAAAAGTGCGGCTGGACCGCTCCCGACGCAAATCCCGTGAAGTTCTGCCCGCAGTGCGGAAACAAGCTCGACTGAGTATATCAAGACATTTTTTCGCTGCCGGTCCTTTCGGACCGGCGGCGTTCTGTTTTCTCTATTTTCAGGCGATTTGCCGGGAGACGCTCCTGCCGTCAGCGGTATTCAACGGCAACGGGATCGCAGTTATCTATAAAGAGGGCGAGAGTTTCTTCCTCAGAGAGACCGTTTATGATCTTCAGCATACACCTTATCGCGACGGCGTGGGAAACGATGATGACCTTTTCAAGGTCGAGGGTCTTCAGTTCTTCAAGGAAAGAGGTCACTCTCTTCACGACGTCGGCGTAGGTCTCGCCGTTCGGAGCGCATACAGAAAAACTGCTTCTGAAAGGCAAAAGGCGGCGTTCGGTGAAATACTTTTTGTATTCCGGGATCTTTTCAAGATCGCCCCTGAACTTTCCGTTGAAATCTCCCAGCGAGCGTTCGGTCAGACGGGCATCGACTGTGATCTCCCGGTCCGCAAATCCGGCCGCAGTATCAACGGCGCGTTTAAGAGGAGACGAAATGATCTTTTTTGCGCCGTCCAGAACGGCGTTTCCTTTGAGAAGCTTTGCCTGCATCCTTCCCTTTTCGGTCAGCTCGCAGTCCCAGCGTCCGCAGTAGAAGAAGCTGTTTTGCGATTGAAGAACGTTGGCTTCGCTCTCCCCATGTCTTATCAATACAAGTTTCATTTTTTTATAAAACGCAAATATAGTCCGCGGGGAAGTCAATCCATCGGAAGGATCTTCTGATAAAGGAATTTTGCAAATTCGCAGCTCGAATAAGCCGCGAAGCGCTGATATTCGTCGGACTTCTTGCTGTCGGCAAAATCGCAGACGCTCTTGACGATGATCGGGATCGGTTTGGGATCGTTGGAGTGGTTTGCCGCGTAGACGACGGCGTAGGACTCCATATCGAGGCCGGCGGTGTGCTGATACTGGGTGTAGATCTGTTTTTCGAGGAGCTCGCGGTTGGCGACGACCGTGCTGCCGC
Source organism: Clostridia bacterium (assembly GCA_017453605.1). GTDB lineage: Bacteria > Bacillota > Clostridia > Oscillospirales > SIG627 > SIG685. Next base: position 2,022 of record JAFTEP010000106.1, on the reverse strand, counting down.
AAGCCATTGGACCGATATAGACGTGGCAGGGGTTCTCTTCGGACTCGGCGGCTTTTCTGATATAGGGGATTATCTCCTCGGGGATCTGCTCGGCGGTGGAACGCGGCAGAAAGCCCATATTGCCGTAGCGGATCTGCGCAAGCTCCGGGCTGACGAATTTCCCCGCGGAATAGTTCCAGATAACGTCGGGAACGATGACGTCGCCGTAGCGCTGATCCTCGAGCTCCGACTTGACGACGCCCGCCGCTATCCCGACCATTATCAGATAACGCGGACGGAAAATGAAGATCATCTTCATCGCGGTCGCCGCGGCGGCGGTCATGCCCATTTCGCTTATCTTCGCGTGGACAATGGAACGTGTTTTGCCGTCGCGCTCGAATTCAGCGATGTCATATATCTGATCGTCGCCCGTGAAGGTCTTTGCTTTCCAGTCGTGAAAATGAGTCACCGCCCGAAACTCCGTCGTCGTCACCGACATCAGAGCGACGTCCGTAAGATAATTCTTATTCTTCATTTTTGCACCGGCCTTTATTTCTCTTTCGCTTCTTTCGGTCCCAAGCGAAGCCCCGCAACTGACGAAGCCCCGCCGTCCGTAAAAAATTATAACACGAAAAGCCCGCTCAGTCAACAAAAACAGGATAATAAAGGGCTTGATAAACCCCAAAACTCCCCGGGAGATCAAAGACCTCCCGGGGAGCGAAACGTCGGATATCTTTTACAGGGTCTTCCTCCAGAATCTCACCGCGTCGGCGAAGCTGTCGAGGTGAGAGGTGCAGATCCCGCCGTCGGGGGCTTTCGTCGGGCAGATATAACCGCCCTCCTCGAATTCGTTCCACGCGAAGGCGTGGATGCGGTCGGGGACGATGTGATCCCGGTTTGAATCTATCCATCCGGCGAGCGCCTCGGCTTCCGCTCTCACGTCCTGACTTTCGGCGGGATGGGGATAGTCGGTGCGCGGATAACTTGTCCACGGAACGGGGTTGTCCACACGCGGCATGGGATTCCAGCCCATAGTGAATTGCGGCAGGACCGGCACGCCGAAGTCTTTTCTTTTTTCGTTGTTTGAGATCTCGCGGGCGATAAGATCCGAAAAATCCTTTGTGTTTTCGCAGCCGCATCCGTAGGAACTGACCGCGTCCGCCGCGGAGTAGTCTTCGCCGGGCAGAGCGCCTTTACCGTGATTGAAAAAGACGATATAAGGATCCGCGCAGCCGAACTCTTCCGGGAATCTTCTGAGGCGCTCTATATAATCCCTGCGGTATCCGCCGAAAAGACACACGAGGGGACGCCCGTCGACCTTTTCGTAATACGGCTGTTTCATGGCTTCGGCGAGCTTACAAAAATCGGAATCGAAATACGCGTGCATACAGACTAAAATCGCGCACAGTCCGATCTTGTTGCGCAGAGCGCTTTTCATGTGCAGCTGACGCGCCCAGCCGAGTTCCCACAGCTTGTCGTCGACGCAGTTTCCCTGCTCCCTGCCGACGACGCTGTCCGCGGGGATCTTTTCGTCGGTGTACCAGGTGTAGGCAAAATAATCTATCCCTGCCCCTATCGCGTAACTGAGTTCGCGGTCGAATTCCTCCTGAGTTTTGCGGCGGAATGCTATCCTGCCGTCGCCGGACATATCGGCGTAATAGGGTATGCGGTCCTTATACACGGGATCGCTGAGAGAACGGATCGCGTAACGCCCGAAATAGGTGTCCTCCGGCAGAGCGCAGTCCCAGTTGATAACTCCGATTCTCAGGGCTCGCCCACTACCGTCTCCGGAACAAACGTCGGTATGCAGCATATTGTCTCCTATTGATCCTCATTATAAATCAGTACAGCTTCGCTCCCGCGGGGATGTGGGCAAAAGCGAAAAGATTTGAATAGTCGTTTGGAATATAATTAAATGAAGTCCAAAAAAGTCTATTCTTTTTTATTCTTGTCAAAGGATTGTTTAATCAAGCCAAGCAGATAAGCAAGTTCGGATTCTTCTTTTATGTAAACCCGATAATCGCCGTTTCCCCAATGACCAAT
>JAFTEP010000105.1 GCA_017453605.1 Clostridia bacterium | reverse complement strand
TCTGATAACATATCATACCTTCAACCCGCATATTCTTCGCCGTTCCGGAAGGCGACGGTGACCGACGGAGAGGCGTCATTCCCTATATCCACGTCCGGCAGGGAGTATATCGCCCTCATCGAATCGGCGAGAGCCTTTATCGCGCACGCCGCTTCCTTCACGGACTTGAAATCGACCTTTTCGAAGACTTTTTCGACGTCTGTCTGACAAAGCTCTCCGTCGCCGTTCTTCGCCTTCTCGGAAACAATGTATCTTTTGAACTGATCGCCGTCGTCGAGAGCCTTGCCGATAAGTCCGCCGAGACGTTCGGAGAGCTCCCCGAGCCGCCCGATCTTCTCAGCCCCCTCGATGGATGACCTGACAAGCTCGCCGTATCTCTCGTCGACGCTGCGCTCTTCCTTTTTCATTCAAGGTGCCTCAGAGCGCGCCTGCCGTCGCCGCGCGCCGCTGTGCCGAGAGCGCCGAATCGGAAACGGGCGTCTTTGCGCCGCCGCTTTGCGCGTCGCCGCCGGAGACGAGCTTCGACATGATGCGGTCCTTCCCCTCGAACTCCATGAGAGAGAGGCAGAACGCCGCCTCAGAGCGCCTCGAGGGATCGAAGAAGCCCATCGCGTAAAACTCCTTCGCAAGCTCGTTCTGAGTGACCCTCGCGAAGGGCGACTTTTTCTCGGCGGACACTTTTACGTCGAACTCCGGCTCGAACTCGCCGAAGTCGTGACCCATCGCCTCGCTCCGTCTCGCCGCGATGCCGCGCGAGGTGTATGAGACGAATCTGTACTCCCCGCCGTCGCCGAGGATGCGCACGGCTCTCGGGAGAGTGTAAAACTCTCTGATCAGCTCGATGACGAGCGAGACCACGTCTGAAAACACCGCATAGCCCGATGAGATCATGTCGCGGGAGAGCTTGTTTCCCGCCTCCTGGAGCGCGACGATCGCGGAAGCCGCGGTGACCCCGCCGTTCGTCGCGCCCTGAGTGAAGTCGCGGTTGCCCGCGGTCTCCTTCAGCTCGTCGATCTTGTGGGTCAGCACGGAAAAGGCGACCGCGTCTATGGGCGCTGTCTTTATCTCTCTGATGGAATCCTCGCCGAGGCGCGAGCCCTGAACGTGGACGAAGGGCTTTTTGAAGTCCGCAAACTCCTCCTCGTTGACCGAGCCGTCCGTCCTTATAAAATACCTTACAGATGTCGAAAGTTCGGCGTTTTTGACGATCGCAGAACTCAGCTTGTCGATCTGAGACTGGGTGTTCTTCATAAGATCTATCAGTCCGAGTCCGCAGGGCGAGCCCTGGATCGAATAGAGCTTGTCCATAAAGAACGGATACTTGCCGTGGCGGTAGATCCCGTCCTCGTATCCCTCCTCGTTTTCGGAGGCGAAGAGCACCTTGCCCGAGCAGAACTTACACAGATGCAGAATATCCCGCCCGTTCTTCCTCTTTTTATAGTACCAGTCTACGACGACGCTCTTGTCCTCCGTCTCCTCGATCTCCTCTGCGCGGTATTTTGCCCCGGTGAAGACGGGAGATGAGGAGAGCTCGCCGACGTCCGGGTATCTCTCCCTTATGACGTCGTTCGGAACGAGCTTCGTCAGAAAGACGTTCCTCGAGGACTGGAGATCGGTGATCCCGCCCTCCCAGAAGAGGTTTAAGAGGTCTATGCGGCAGATCTTCACGTCGCCTCTGCCGCGGGACGCCGACTGATCCCAGAAGACCCCGTAACAGCCCGTGCCGTAACGGAGCTTGTCGTACCACACCTCGGAATATACTCTCTCAAAACCGGTGGATTCGAGCACGGCGGGAACGATCTCTGAAAGCTCGCGCGCCGCCTCGCGGTCGCTCTCCTCCCTCGGAAGTACGGTCGGCGAGGGGATGTTGTCCATCGCATCCGCGTGCTTGTTCGCTATCGCGTTGAAGAGCCATCCGGTCGCGGCGACCTCCTCCCCGCGCAGCTTCCACCATTCCTCATTCTCGACGGTGCGCCGCTCGATCGACGATTTCGCCGATCTGTATTTCTGAAGGATCTTTGTCGCCTCGGCGACCTCCTTCTCGGTTATGACGTTTTCGTTCATAAAGATCTCCTTATTCTTTTATCCCGCCTCACGCGGGTGCGTATTTCCATTTGCCGTATCTTTCCCCGAGCTCGAGCGGATCGGAAAGAGGCGCCGCCTCACGCGGCGCGGCTCTCCTCGGCGCGATCGGTCGCGACATCGCGAAATATCTGAAGCTGTCGGCGAAGTGATCCTCGCCGTCGGTGTCGAGATCCTCCGGCGACGTCCTGCTGTAGCAGAGCGCGGGAAGAGTCCTGATCGCCTCGCGGCAGGTATTGAAAAAATAGACCATCGGGAGTCCGTCCTCGTCGAAGGCGAGGCGGTAGTGGCACTGCATCCAGCCGGGGATGCGCTTGTTGTCTCCCGGCTCGAACGAGACCATGTGCCGGTCCGCCGTGTCGACTATCGCCTCGCCGCGGGAGGAATCCCAGATCGACGGATCGGCGACGCCGTATATCGTCTTTCCCTTCAGCCAGCGGTGAGTTCGCTCGATCTCGGCGATCTTCTCAAACTGGCGGTCGGGCGTCCACCTCAGCCCGACGTTCGGCGCGGCGGCGCCGTATAACTGCAGGATCAGAAATGCTCAGCCCTCGTAAACAATCGCCCACCAGGAGACGTCGAACGGCTTTCCGTAGCCGAAGTCGTAGGAGCGCCACAGAGTCCAGTCGGACGGCACCTCGAACGGGTCGATGACGTGAGTGAAGCGGCGGTCGGCGTAATGCTCCGGCACGTCGCGAAACTCCTCGAAGAACTGACCCTCGAATATATCCCAGTCGCCGTCGAGCCAGGCGCGGCGGAGCTTTTCGGGAAGCGCCTCGAGCCTTTCCCTGTAGAGCGGATCGCGCGCGGCGAGAGCGGGGTTGTCCGAGACGAGGCTCTTGATGAACGAATAGTCCTCCGCTCTCTCGCCCCTCTTGTACCGCCGGTCAATAAAAAGACGTTTGACCCACGAATGACCGACGCCGCCCGGATTGCAGGTGAGATATACTCTTTTCGGAAAGGAGTTGACGCCTCTGACCGTCGCCGAGATGACCCTGAATGCCTCCTCGGAAAACTGGGTCGCCTCGTCGATGAAAACGACGTCGTACTCCGTCCCCTGGAACTTTGTAAGCTCCGAGTCGGCGCGGCATGAGCGAAGCGCGAGGCGCGAGGAATTGAAAAAGAGAAACTCGCGATCCGCCGCCCTGTACTTCGCCGCGTCCTTGAGCTCCGCCGTCAGCGCGTCGATATGATTGGCTTTCAGCTCGGGATACGTCTTCCTTATTATGCAGACCTTTATCCCGGCGAACTTCAGACAAAGCAGCTTCGCTTTCGTTCTGACCGCCCAGCTTTTCCCGCCGCCCCTCGCGCCTCCGAAGGCGACGAAGCGGTGTCTGCCGAGCAGAAAATCCTTCTGTCTCTCGCTCGGCGCGTCGAATCTCAGTTCCAACCCTTCCTCCCGGTGAAAACACAAAAAATAAAACCGGATATCCCGGCTTTGTCGAAAAATGCGAACATTTGTTCGTTTTTGGCTTTTAAAAAAAGCACAAAGTGCCGGGATATTCGGTTGCCCCGGACGACGTCGGAAGCGCGCGGCAAAACGCCCGCCGTGCTCCCTCATCCGGTGGTCTTATCATATCACAAAATCGTCAGTTTGTCAACGGAAATGCAAATAAATGGATATTCATTTGTTTGAGGAAGCCCTCGCCCTCAGCATCTTCGAGATATTCAGCCTGACGGTCTTCGTCCGCCTAGTTCTGATCTTCATCGCTCACCTCTGCTTTATCGCTTCATAGATCGCGAACGCCGCGTCGACCGGAAGCAGGACGACTCCGAGCGCGCGCTCGAAAAACGCCGAGACGCGCTTCCCCGTCTCGCCGCACTTCTTTTCAAACCTTTCGCTCTCGCAGAGCGCGCCGCCGACGCCGACCGCCGCGACTATCGCAAAAAATACCGCTATGTAAATAATGACTGTCATATCAGATAACATCCTCCTTGTCGATGTCGAACCGTTCACCGATCCGTTTGAAAACCTTTCTTCCCATGTCAAGCTCGTCCCGCTCGCGAGGCGAGGACGATGCGACGAGCTCTCCGAACCATTCTGCGAAGATCGCAAGCAGACAGCGCCTCATCCTGCTGTACCTCGGTCCGCTGTAGCCGCGCACCGCCCGGCAAAGCTCCGTCAGATCGTTCACCTTGATCCCGCGATCCTCGAGCAGGACCGACGCGTCCTTGTAAGTGAGATCCATGACGCCCATGATCCCCTTGTATAAGTTTGGCGTATTCAATTTTGTTCCTCCGCGCGGGTCGCCCCGCAAATACCGATATAATAATAGAGTTCGGCCATTGAACATTTGTTCGCCGCGCCTTAAAAAAATAAGCTCTGTCCCCGGAGAAAAGAGACCGTGCGGGAGAGGCGCCGCCGAGCCGCGGGAGATCTTTCATCGCCCGAACGCAAAGCAAACATTTGTTCGACCATGTTTATTATAACACCTCCCCGCCCCTTTGTCAAGTACTTTTCGCAAATTTCCGAATATTTGTTCGTTTTTTCTCCCGCCAAGCAATAACTAACTTCCCCCTCCCCCTTCGGCGAGGAGGAGCGGCATACCGCCGCGACGACGAGCCGAACAAGAGAGCGATGAGCTGGCGAGCAAGATTCGGTGATCAGGCTTCGCAAGGCGTAGTTACTACGTCGTGAAGACTGATCGCCGAAAGGAAAAGGCGCGGCGAAAGTACTCGATGTACTTTCGCCGCGTTTGCTTATTGAATCATTTTTGCAGACTGATTATATATATTCAGCCCGCCTTTTTCGCTGTTGCCGTCGTTTCTTTAGAGAGCGAAGCGGTCGCCGCCTTCGGCGGAGCGGTCGGAGCGTAGCGGAAGAGCGCGAAGCCGAACCGAAGAGCGCGAGACAACGAGCAAGATTCGTCGACCGCCGACTCGTCGGCGTAGCATCCTACGGTAGAGACGGCGGTCGGCGAAAGAAAAAACACGGCGCACTTTCGTGCGC
>JAFTEP010000104.1 GCA_017453605.1 Clostridia bacterium | reverse complement strand
TCGTTGTCCGTCTCTTCGACGGCGTCGAGCAGGGCGGGGATGTGCGAGACCGTGCCGTGGAGCGGAAGACTTTCCCCCTCGTCGACGCAGGGAGAGCCGACCGCGCTCAGTCCGCAGGTCGTGAAAAAGCCCGCCGTGAACGACTTCAGAAAGCCCGCGCCCTCTTTGTCGAAGTACTGGGGCGCAACGTATCCGCAGGGTGAAAAGTATCCCATGTTGTCGCCCTTGAACGAGAGTCTGGACACGTCTCCGGCTCGGTCGAGAGAGATCCACGCCTCGAGTCCCAAACCGTTGCGGACGAATAAAAACCTCATCCCGTTTCCTTTTCCGTCCTGAAGGACGTATCTTTCCGCGCCCCTTATCTGCAGGGGATTTCCCGTGTATCCTTTCATTTTCACTTTTCCTCCAATCCTTTTACCGCGTTATATAATTTTTCGTACTTTTTATAGAGTGAAGAATAGATCTTCACTTTGTTTTTATCAGGCGAAAAAACTTTTCTTTCCGGCGCCATCATCCGGACGGCGTCTCCGACGCTCACGCTCATTCCGAGCGCGGCCCCTGCGAGAGCGGCGGTCCCGGCGGCTCCGGCCTCCCTGCAGGAGAGCGCGGTGATCTCGCTGTCGAGAACGTCCGCCTTTATCTGCAGCCACACGTCTGAGGAGGCTCCGCCTCCTGTCGCCATTATCCGCGTGATCCTGCCCGTCAGAGCCTTCAGGGTGTTGAAATTGACGAGCATCTCGTAGCTGGTCCCCTCCATCAGAGCCTTATACAGATCGAGTTTTGTCGTTTCGAGAGTGACCCCGACGAACGCAGCCTTCGCCGAGCTGTCCATATACGGAGTCGCCGCTCCCGCAAAATGCGGCAGTACGAGGATCCCCGTCGGATCGTCTCCGACGGCTTTGTCGAGTTCGGCGTAGACGTTTTTATTTTCTTCCCGCGCCTTTTTGCATTCAAGCTCCGCGAAATTGTCCCTGAACCATTTCAAAGTCGCGCCGCCCGTGAACGAGAGGGCGTAGCAGGCGTAAAGCCCGTTCATATACGGGACCACGGAATAGCCGCCGTCGTAGAAGCTTATATCTTCCGGCCTGTTCTTCAGCACTACCGGCATACATTCGACGGTCCCCGTGCCGTCCATCGCCTGTCCCGGCAAAAAGACTCCCGATCCGATCATCGCCGCCGCCTGATCGTGCGCGCCGCAAACGACGAGCGTGTCCCGCTCAGTTCCGATAAGAGCTTTCGCCTTTTCGGACAGAACGCCCGCCGCGCTGCCCGTCGGGGCGGGTTTTGACATGAGTTTTTCCGGGATCCCCGCGGCGTCGAACACTTCCCAGATCCACTTCTTTTTTTCTATGTCGAACGCCGCCGTCCGCGCCGCGAGGGTGTAGTCGATCCGGGCGATCCCGGTCAGGGAATAGACGATGAAATCCTCGCTCAGAAGGATCCTCCGGCACCTGCCGAAAAGTTCCGGCTTGTTATTTTTCATCCACGCCATTTTCGCGATGCTGTACATCGTGTGAGGCTTCGTGCCGGTCAAGCGCGTGAGCCTTTCCGCCCCGACCGCACCGCAGAGCATTTCGAGCTCTTTTTCGCCGCGCGGATCCGTGTAGAGCATGGACGGCGCGAGGATCCGGTCTTCTTCGTCGAGCATGACAAAGGCCTCCCCAAAGCCCGTCACTCCGAGCGCGTCGACGGGATATTTTTTGAACGCCTCTCGCAGCAGGCCGAACACGCCTTCTCTCACGACGCCGAAGTCGATCTCGTGTCTGCCGTTTTCACGCACGACGTCGTATTCTTTGTATAGACCGTCGAGAAAAACAAATCCCGATCCCGTCTCTTCGTAAAGCGCTGTTTTGCACCCGGTCGTTCCGACGTCAAGTCCCGCGATTATCATTTTTTTCACCTCTCTTGCAGTAGGTTTATTCTTTTCAGTCGGCGGCAAAAAGATTCAAAAGCAGTATGTCCGCCGCCGGATCGAGTCCGACGTTTTCCAGGATCTTGAAGGTGCTGACAGTGACGCTTCCTTTCCCGAAAGAAAATCTTCCCGCCGTCAGCGCCGCCATGCAGCCGTCCTTGGCGAAGATGCCGCTGCCGAACGAGGCGCAGAAAGTCTTTTCGGGCTTTGATGTGTTTATCAGATAGTGATCGGGGTAGACTTCGCGGAAGAGCTCCATGTCAATGATCCCGACGTCCGTAAGACCTTCGAACGCCTTTGAGTCGGCGGCGTAGCTGTCGAGATGGTAGAGCCAGTTCCTGACGTAAACGCATTCACCGAAGACGCTCGCGGCGTTCTGAGCGCCGTATTCGATCGACTGCATGAACTTCTGTTCGGAGGTGTTGGACTTCTCCCAGAATCCCGAGTCGAGGATGAACACCTTCTTCCCGCAGGATGCGAGTGAAAAGATCTTCTTTTTTGTTTCTTCATCCTGTCCTGTGACGCCGACCGCGATCAGGTCCGCTTCGTCGGCGCGCGACGCCTTTGTCATCCCGTGAGAAAGAAGGACTTCCTCCGCTTTTTTCGCGTCGCCTATCGTGAAAAGACTGCCTTTCAGGCGGGGCGCCGCGTCGGGATCCCTGACGAAAAGCTTCTTTTTGCCGCAGGTCGGCCTGTATGATCCGTCGGCGTCGACCGAGAGGGTATAGTCTCCCGGAGTTAATCCCGGGACCGTGACGTTCATCACAGTCGCCGCGAGAGGGCTTCCATCGGGATATCTGAACGACTGTTTTTCTCTGAACGAGACTCCGCCCGCTCCCGTCACGGAAACTGTCGCCTCGTATTCACCCGCGGGCAGGACGTCTTCGCTGCAGAGGACGATCTCTGCTTCGATCGGCTTCCCGGGATAGAAGACGTTAGAGGGAGTGAACACCGACCATTTCAGCGGAGCGAAGCTGTCCCTCAGCGCGTCGACGACTCCGGGGACCAGCTGTCCGCGGCTCGAATAAACTCCCTCGTTGCTGACGGTGAAGCTCGTCATGCTGTATCCGCAGATGTCGGGATTTGCCCTGACCGGGTCGATGCTTTCACGCCTCTGTCCGGCGGCGGCGTTTATCGACGCCCTCAGAAAGCCCCGCGCGTCGGGATAGACGTTTTCGAGCGAATAGAGCTTGATCCACTCCTCGAGCCTTTTTATCTGCGTCGCGTAATACGGTATCATCGGGTGTTCGGGATGGCAGTTTTCTTTCAAG
>JAFTEP010000103.1 GCA_017453605.1 Clostridia bacterium | reverse complement strand
GAATATCACGTTCTCTTTGCAAAAAGCGACGTGAGAAGTTCAAATTTCGAACTGAAAGTCAAATCGAGAAGCGGAGAATTCTTTGATGAAGGCGAGATAAGCTATTACACGAGCGTCCCGGACGAAGTCATCCGTCTCGACGCTTTCGGCGAAATAATAAGAAAACACGGCGTCATAAACTGGCTCGATTTCGACAAAGCGGCGAAGGACTATAACAACAGCGAGTGGTTCCAGATATCCGTCAGCTATGCCGACGGGCGGATAAACGCACGCGGCACCGAGCACCCGGAAAACTACGACGCTTTCAGAAAAGATTTTCTCGCGCTTGTCGCCGAAGTGACCGAAGACGCCCGGAAAAAAGGATTTCTCGACAAAAACGGTGATCGACCGGAGGACGGAAAATGAAAAGGTTCGTTTTGGTTATTCTCGCATTGATCCTTATCGCGGGCTTGGTTTCGTGCTCTCAGGACGCCGCTGTCGGCGCCAAAACTTCAGACGCCGCCGTGAGCGCGGGAGCCGTTGAAACAAAAACAGCCGAAACCGAAGGGTTAAGCTCGGAAGAGACTCTCCCGAAGACCGAAAGCGTCACCGTTCCCGACCTGTCCGGCGCGGACGAAGAGACGGCGATACGGACTCTGACCGGCAAAGGGTTCGCTTTCAGGATCGAGCGCGAATTTTCCGACAGCGCCGCCGAAAAAACGGTCATAAGGACCGATCCCGAAGCGGGAAGCGAAATAGGCGAAAACGGCGAAGTCACGGTCTTTGTTTCCGACGGACCCGAAGCTGCCGCGCCCACCGAGACCGCCGCGCCGGAAACGAGCGCGCCGCAGACCGCTCCGCCGCAGTCGACTTCTCCCCCCGCCTCGACCGCGCCCTCTCCGAAATACGTTTCGGTGCCGGACATAAAAGGGCTCGACGAGACTTCAGCGAAAGCAAAGATCTACGATCTCGGGCTCAGCGTCGCTTTGGAATATGAATTTTCCGAAAGCGTCTCAAAAGGGAAGGTCATAAAGACAGATCCCGCGGCAAAAAAGTCGGTCGTCGAAAAATCGACGGTGACTCTCACCGTTTCTAAGGGTCCGCAGACCTTCGGCGTCTCAGAGGCGAGCGTTTCATGGAACGATCTGAAGGAAGGCTCCGGCGACGTCTGGACGCTCGACTCCGTCGCGGTGTTCGGCGATCTTCTCCTGATACACTGCACGGTGAAGCCGGGAACGGATTTTGTCATCAGAAATTCGAGCGGCGGCATCTTCAGCCTGGCTGACTCCTTTGATAAAAACGCCTCACTCGCGCTCTCCGACGATCTCTTCACTCCCTTCCCCGACGGCAAACAATTCAACGCGGGCGAAGAAGCCGGACTGTTCTTCTTCGTTTCACCCTCTCAGCTCGGCTCAAAGACTCCGGGCCTCGTCAAGTGCAGGATCCCCGTCTCAGTCGACGGAGAAAATTCAAACCTCGAGATATCTTTTGAAATGACGTGGTAAACGATCCCCCGACAAGCCTGTCGACTTGTCGGGGAATAAATTTTTACTGCAAAAAGTCTGTCTGCTTGTAAATAAACGCGTGTCCGGATCGGACCGTTATCAATAAACACGTCGATCAGGAAAGAACCGATATGAATAATCAAAACGACACGTCCTCAAAAGATAATATCCTGCAAACATCCTTCTTTCAAAACGAACTGAAGCATTACGGCATATCAGGCGAAGGCGCCGGTCTGATAAGGAATAAAGACGGAGTAATTGTTGCCCGAGTCCGCCGAGGTGAGAAAACGGCGGTTTTAAAGTGCTTTGAAAAGAAGGAATTTTGCAGAGAAATAAAAAATTATGAAATATTACAAAGCTGCGGCGTTCCCACGATCGCGGTCCTCGGAAAAAGCGACCGTTCTGTTTTGCTGGAAGATATAAGTGCTTCAGACGGTTACCGTCTGGCAGAAAAACAGGATCTTAACGATCCCGCGGCAGTAAAAGCTATTGCAAAATGGTATAAACTCCTTCATACGAACGGACTGGAATATGTCCGAAAATACGGCGCGGGGATGTATGCAGAGTGGGATGACTTTACCGTCGATAGAATTGAAGCCGTCAAAGAACGGTTCGGGCTTGCCGAAAGCAAAGGTCTGAAGATAATCACCGGCTATTTCGACATTATTCGCAGGAAAATGGATGAGGCGCCAATGACACTCACTTACAATGATTTCTATTATACAAATATGGTCGTAAAAAAAGATCTGTCAGAAGCATTGATGTTTGACTACAATCTGCTTGGAAAGGGCTGTTACGCCTCTGATGTTCGCAATGTCACATATTGGTATAGCGAGGAGAACAAGAAGCTGTTTTTCTCCGAGTACGGAAAACCGGACAAGGAATTGTTGTTTCTTGACAAGATCAGCGCGCCTGTAATCACTCTTTGTTATGCAATGAAGCGGAATATCTTTCCGAATTGGGCAAAGGAAGCGATAAGAGACCTGGACGATATCTCTGAAACGACGGATTTTTATAAAAAGCTCACATAAAGAGAACGGCAATGGCAGTCAGCGCCGGATGAACGCAATTTTTCTTCCGGCTTTCAGGGATCTATCCGTAAATGAATCGACATCCCTGAACTGACCACACGCTCGTAAAGGCGCTTCACAAAAACAGTTTGGTTTTTTCTTCAGCTCAGATGATGTTTGACGGTACGATAAAACCGCTCTCTCCTATCGGAAGAACGGCGTCTGACATACAGATCACAGCACCCGGACCGACCGTCCGCTCGCCGCTATTAAGGATACCGAAAGCCTCGGAAGCGCTCCGGTCGGGAAAGCTTGTCTTTTTTATCTCGACCGGATGCAGCGTTCCTCCCTCTTCGATGATAAGGTCGATCTCCTTCATCTTGCCGTCGCGGTAGAAGTTCAGGTTGACTCTGTTTTTGCCGTATGAGTAGTGGCGCAATAATTCGCCGATAACGAAGTTCTCGTAAAAATGCCCGCTCGCCGCGCCGTTCATAAGCACGTCCCTGCTCGTCCAGGAAGAAAGATACGCCGCAAGACCCGTGTCACAGAAATAGAGCTTGGGCTTTTTTACAAGGCGCTTCAGTTCGTTGGAGGAATAAGGTTCGAGAACGAACAGGATCCCCATCGACTGCAGTATCCCGACCCAATCTTTCGCGGTAACGCCCGACACTCCCGCAGAGAGCCCGAGGTCGTTGTAATTGACAAGCTGACCGGTAAACGCGGCGCAGGCACGAAGAAATTTCCTGAAGCCTCCCGTGTCCGTTATCCCGTAATCCTCAACGGCGTCGCGCATAAGATAGGTTTCGATATATGAATTGAAATATTCGCCGAGCTGCTCCTCGTCCTTGTCCTGCACGTCGGGTAGTCCGCCGCGCCATATATCCTCAAAGGTATTGACGACGTTGTTTTTCGGGAACATCGCGGCTCTTTCGATAAGCCCTCTCAGTGAGAATTCGAGTTCACCCGGCGCTATACCAAGCTTTTCTCTCGCGGACAGGCTGAACATTTTAAGGATACAGAGGCGTCCGGCAAGAGAATCTCCGGCTTTTTTGACGAGCTTTCTGCTCTGAGATCCGGTCAGCCAAAACCTCCCGCGTTCGTCGCTTTCGTCGCAGATGATCTTGATCTGTTCAAAAAGCTCCGGGGCTTTCTGGACCTCGTCGATGAGAATAGGCGGCGTGTAGGTCTGCAAAAACAGTTTCGGGTCACTTCTGGCAAACTCTCTGAGCTGCGCGTTGTCCATCGTCACACAGGTCCTGCCCTGACCCTCGGCAAGGTGCTTGAGCATGGTGGATTTTCCGACCTGCCTTGCGCCTACCACCATCACCGCTTTAAAAGTCGAACTTATATGAAG
>JAFTEP010000102.1 GCA_017453605.1 Clostridia bacterium | reverse complement strand
GACGACCTTGACTTCGGAGACTGCCGACAGCTCTTCGCATAGAGCGGCAAGTCTCTTTTCGTTCCTGCCGACGATAACTATCTCTTCACAGTGAGGCGCGAGAAGTCTGGCGAACTCGCGTCCGAGACCCGACGAGGCGCCGGTGACAAGCGCTTTTTTCATGATAAATTCTCCGATCTTTTAACGCCTGACGCCGCCGAGGCGGTCCGCCCAGCGTTCGGTGTAAAACGAATAGTAGCTCTTTTTCTTTTTTCTTCTCGATCTCCGGCACGCCGGGAGACCCGCCCACAAAAGCGACGGGAGCCCGACGACGGGAAGATACAGAGGACCGAGGAAAAGCGACTGGACGCTGTGCCCCAGTTCGTGAGCGACAAGGTCCCTGTCGGAATCGTCGTCGACGAAGACGAAGAAACCGAGAGAAAGTCCGCCTCCCCTCGCCCAGCGGGTGACCAGAGAACCGCGGCGGAAGAACATGCGCTCTTTTTTTGTAAATAAGAACGCTATAAATCCCGCCAGGCTCTGAAAGAAGCCCCAGGTCAGCTGGATAAGAGCGATAAGAGCGTCAGACGCGCGCAACTTTGCTCCTTCTCGCCGCCTCGGCGACCGCCTTTGCGACGGCGGGCGCGACCCTCGGATCGAAAGCCTTGGGCAGGACGTAATCGGGGCAAAGCTCGTCCTCGGAGACCAGATGCGCGAGAGCCTTCGCCGCCGCGATCTCCATTTCGCCGTTTATGTCGGACGCCCTGACGTCGAGCGCTCCGCGGAAGATGCCCGGGAACGCGAGGACGTTGTTGATCTGATTGGCAAAATCCGATCTGCCGGTGCCCACAATCGCCGCGCCTCCTGATTTCGCCTCGTCCGGCATGATCTCCGGGACGGGGTTCGCGAGCGCGAAGACGATCGCGCCGGGCTTCATGGTCGAGACCATTTCACGGGTGACGATCCCGGGGCCGGAGACGCCGACGAAGGCGTCCGCGCCCTTGAGGACGTCCGCGAGTGTCCCCTTTTCGCGGTCGGGGTTGGTGACGCGGGCAAGATCGGCCTGAGCCTCGCTGAGACCGGGCTTGCCGTCCCAGATCGCGCCGGAGCGGTTCGTGACGATGAGGTTTTTCAGTCCGAGCCGCATCAGAAACAGACCGATCGCGGTGCCGGCGGCTCCGGCCCCGCTGATGACGAGCTTTATGTCTTCGATATTTTTGCCGGCGAGCCTGAGGGCGTTTATCAAAGCGGCGGCGACGCAGATCGCGGTGCCGTGCTGATCGTCGTGGAAAACCGGGATGTCGCAGCGCTCCTTGAGCCTCTTTTCGATCTCGAAGCAGCGGGGAGCGGCGATATCCTCGAGGTTGATGCCGCCGAAGCTGCCGGAGATCCTCCAGACGGTGTCGACGATCTCGTCGACGTCGTTGGATCTGACGCAGATCGGGAAGGCGTCGACGTCGGCGAACTCCTTGAATAGCACGCACTTGCCCTCCATGACCGGCATCCCCGCCTCGGGACCGATGTTCCCCAGACCGAGGACGGCAGAACCGTCGGTCACGACGGCGATCAGATTCGAGCGGCGTGTCAGATCGAAGGACTTGAGATAGTCTTTCTGGATCTCAAGGCAGGGCTCGGCGACGCCGGGTGTGTATGCGACGGAAAGATCGTGAGAGTTTTTCACGCCCGCGCGGGCTTTGACCTCGATCTTTCCTTTCCATTCGTAGTGTTTTTGAAGTGCTTCGGCTTTAATATCCATTTTTTCACCTTAAAATGATAAATTTTTTGAAAAATCATAATTTCTGATGTTTTCGCTTAATTTTATCACAATTTGCCGCGAAAATCCACTGATTTTTTCAAAAAAATCCGCAAAAACCCGAAAAAAAACGGAGCTCTGATCGCTCAAAGCTCCGTTATTTTTTACTTGAAGAATCTGTGGCTCTCGAACTCGAAGACGAATTCGAGATCGGTCTCGAACCAGTTGGCGAGATTTGCGGCGGCGTATCTCGGATCGTAGAAATAGAGCGCTCCGCCGGAATTGAAGCCGCAGGTCCCGGTGAGGACTTCGTATACCGCCTGCTTTGTGGTATCGTCGGGCGGTCTCTTTTTGGTGTAGTAGTTTGAGATCGTCGAGAACTGTCTCGGCGCTGTAAGTACCGCCTCGACGGTGTTGGGAAAATGCGGATCAGCGACCCGGTTCAGGATGACCTGCGCTATGATCCTTCTGTGCTCGATAGAGCCTCCGGTCTCTCTCTGTACCACACACTCCATCATCTCCACTTCCTCGGCGGAAACGAAGATGCCCTTGTACGGACCGTCGATGATCTCATATCCCTTCGAGGAAATGAGCGCCTTGCCGCTCTGGTCGGGAGTCTCGTATTTGTCGTCCCATTCTATGGCTCCGGACTCACTGTCGGAGGGCGAGGCTTCCATCGCATCGAACTCGATGCTGAACGTCGGCTGCTTCAGCTCGCGGAAGAAACCGCCGAGGGTGTCGTCCGTGAAGCTGATGTCCCGGTATACCCGGGGCTCCGGCGCGGCTTCGGTCGGGTGAGGCGTGATGAAATACAGGAGCAAAAAGACCATCTGAGTGATAAGCTTTATGCCGTGCATTCTTTTTTTAAAAAACTCCTTTTACAAATCAAAAAAGTGAAAATTTCTTTTAAAAAGCTCCCGTTCGGCGCGCGAAAACACTTCGGCGCTTATCGGGAGCTTAATTATATACAACTTCCTTGATTTTGTCAAATCAGGCGGCGTTTCCCCGAAAAGGAGAAGATCGGAAAAAACGCCGGATTTTTCCCTTATTCGTTGTCTTTTTAGTCCGTCACAAGACAAAAAGCCGTTCGGGAGCCGCAAAAACGACCGCCGCGGGAGATGAAGATTTTGTGCACAACGACAACCGGCTTGTGTTTCGGGGACGAAGAATCCACAACCTGCGGTGTACCGGAATAAAAAAAGCCGAAGGATGCGACAAAAATCCCTTTAATTTTTGAGCAAAACGACCGTCACGCCGCTGTCTCCCTCTCCATAGGCGCCCGGACGGCTCGCTTTCACGCGCTTGTCGCCCTTGAGAAACCTTCCGACCGCCGCCCTCAGAGCGCCGGTGCCCTTGCCGTGGATGACCGTGATCTGTTCGAGCCCGGAGAGGACGGAACTGTCGATGAACTTGTCCAAAAGGATTATCGCGTCGTCCGCCATTTCGCCCCTGAGATCGATCTCGGCGCCGGAATTGGTCCGCGGTGAAACGGAGGTCCGCCTGAGCCCCTGAGAGGTCTTTTTCTGCGGGGAAAGCCCGGTGACGAGACGAAGCTTTTTGACGGGGATGCGGGTGCGGATGCTCCCGACGAGAACGTTCGCGGTGTCGCCGGAGATCTTCTCGACGACGCCCTCCCTGCCGGTGGCGGCGATGATGACCCTGTCGCCTGCGACGAGAGGTCTCGGCAGGACGTAATCGGAGTCGCTCTCGTCGCGGACCGAGAGGTCCTCGCTCTGCGTCTCGATGCCGCGGAGCCTGTTCCTGACCTGATCCCTCTGCTTTTCGAGATCGGCGGCAAGAAGCTCCTTTTCTTTTGCGTTCTTTAATTTTTCGAGCTCTCTGAACACCTCGTCGCTCTCGCGCTTGGCGGTCAGGACGAGCCTTGCCGCTTCCTTCTTGGCGCGCTCGGACTCCTTCTCGGCGAAGGCGAGGAGCCTTTCGCGTTCGCTCAGAGCCTCGTTCTTCATCTTCTCGGTCTCTTCGCGGTCTCTTCTCGCCTCTTCTCTGAGGCGCTCCATTTCGATCCGGTCCGTCTCGAGCTTTTCGACGAGCTGTTCGAATTTGAGGCTGTCGGAGCTGATCCTGCCGGAGGCGTTCTCGATGATGTCCTCCGGGAGCCCGAGGCGCTTGGCGATCAGAAACGCGTTAGATCTGCCGGGGGTACCGATGATGAGTCTGTAGGTCGGGCGGAGAGTGTTGACGTCGAACTCGCAGGAGGCGTTCTCGACGTGCTCGGCCTCGAGCGCGTAGGTCTTGAGCTCCGCGTAGTGAGTGGTCGCCATGAGCTTCGAGCCGCGCGAGCGGACGTGCTCGAGGATGGACACCGCGAGCGCCGCGCCCTCGACGGGATCCGTGCCCGCGCCGAGCTCGTCGAAGAGGCACAGCGTCCCTTCGCCGCAGCGCTGGATCATATCTATGATCGTGACCATATGGGAAGAGAAAGTGGAGAGCGACTGCTCGATCGACTGTTCGTCGCCGATGTCGGCGAGGACGTCCCTGAAGACGCAGGCGACCGAGCCCTCCGCGACGGGGATCTGCATACCGGTCTGCACCATCATCGACAGAAGCCCGACGGTCTTGAGGGTGACGGTCTTGCCGCCGGTGTTGGGGCCGGTGATGACAAGGGCGTCGAAATCGAAGCCGAGAGACACGTTGATCGGCACGACCCTGTCTTTGGCGACGAGCGGATGGCGAGCCTTCTCGAAGCGCAGTCTGAAGCCCTCGTCGAGGATCGGAGAGGAGGCGTCGAGCCTGAACGCGTACTCAGCCTTCGCGAAGATGACGGATAGTTCGGTGACGTTGTAGTCGTCGAGAGCCAGGGCTTCCGAGCGGGAATCGACTTCAGCCGAGAGAGTCCTGAGGATCTTTTCGATCTCTCTTGCCTGCTCGCTCTCGAGGATGCGGATCTGGTTGTTGAGTTCGACCACTGACGCGGGCTCGATGAACACAGTAGAGCCGGAAGCGGAGGTGTCGTGTACCATGCCCTTGACGGCGTTGCGGTATTCGACCTTGACCGGGATGACGTATCTGCCGTTCCGGGTCGTGATGATGTTCTCCTGAAGAAAGGCTCCCATTGAACCGGAAATGTATTTCTGAAGGTTCTCGCGGATCTTGAGATTCGAAGAGTTGATCTTTTTTCTTATGGAATAAAGCTCCGGGCTGGCGTCGTCGGCGATCTGGTCCTCGCTGAGGACGATCCGCCTGATCTCTGCTTCAAACGCCTTGTCGGGGATCAGCCTCGAAAGGACCGGGCCGAGAACTCCCTCGCCGGAAGTCTGTTCTCCGAGAGCCTTGACGGAGGCGGCGCTCGCGAGGAGCGAAGCTATCCTCAGAAGCTCCTGCCCGGTGAGGATCGCTCCCTTCCCGGCGCGCTCCAAGATATCCGGGACCGAAACGTGGGTGTAGAGCATGGGCTTTCTGCCGGTCGCGAGGAGCGTTTTCGCCTCCGAGGTCAGGCTGAGCTGACGCGCGACTTCGCGCCTGTCGGAGGAGGGGGTGAGAGAAAGGATCTTGTTTCTGCCGCTTTCAAGATCGCAGCATTCCGAAAGCTGAGAAAGGATCCGGTCAAATTCGAGAGTCTTGATCGCTTTTTTGAATTCGTTCATTTTTTTGTCAGTTCTTTTGCCTCTCTGTAAAAATCGAGCGTGTCGTATCTTTTTTCGAGCTGTGCGAGAAGAAATCTCTCGCTGACGTCCGCGAACTCTTCGAGCAGAGGTCCGCTGACGGTGACGGCGTAGGCGCTCTTCTCGTCGCTCTCGACGCTGCGCTTCATGAGGAGGACGCAGTCTCTTGATATTTTCAAGCCGTCCTCCTTGGCGCAGTCGGGACAGACGATGTCGCCGCCCAGAGGGTCGAAGAAGAAGCCGTCCTTTCCGCCCGGCTCGCAGCCGCAGACTCCGCAGCCGTCAAGGAGCGGGGCGAATCCGAGGGCGGTGAGAAGCCTCAGCTCGAAGACCGCCTTGATAAGATCGGGCTCGCGGTCGTTTTTTGAAATGACGACCAGAGCGTTCGTCAGAAGCTTCAGGACCTGAGCGGTGCTTTCGCGGTCGTATGAGGTGTCGGCGGCAAGCTGAGTGAAATATCCCGCCAGCGAGAGCCTCAACAGATCGCAGCCCCGCCTCAGCGGGAAAAACAGCGGCGAGGACCGGGACAGATAAAAGCTGTCGCCGTTTTTTTTGAGCACGAACTCGGAATAGGTGAAGAGCGCACAGGCGGCGGAGTTCTTGTTTTTTAAAGAGTTTATCCCGCAGGCCTTGAAGGTCAGTTTTCCCTCGGTCTCGGTGATGACTGTCACGAGGCGGTCGAAATCACCGAGCTTGAGGGTCCGCACGACCAGTCCGTTGACGGTGAGGAGCATTTCAGTCCTTTCCGGGGAAGCCGAAGCTGTTGAGAAGGTTTTCGTTGTCCCTCCAGTTTTCCTTGACCTTCACCCAGAGATCGAGCGCGACCTTGACTCCGAAGAAAGCTTCCAAGTCCTCTCTCGCGTATGTGCCGACCTTCTTCAGCATCGCGCCGTCCCTGCCGATGATGATCTTCTTGTGGGATTCCTTTTCGCAGTAGATCTCCGCGCGGATCTTCAGAAGGTGTCCCCTGACGTCCTCGAAGCCCTCGATGACGACGGCGATCCCGTGAGGGACCTCCTTGTCGAGGAGCCTTAAAAGCTTCTCGCGGATCGTCTCGGCGGCGATCACGCGCTCGGGCTGATCGGTGATCATATCCGAGGGGAAGAGCCAGCCGCCCTCGGAGATAAAGGGCTCGAGCTCAGTGAAGATCGCGTCGGTGTTCTCGTTTTTCAGAGCCGAGATCGGGATGACGGCGGCGAAGCCGAACTGCGAGGCGAAGAGCTCGATCGTCTTAGGGATGATCTCGCCTTTATAGACGTCGCACTTGTTGATGATGAGTATGACCGGGCTATGAGCCGCCCTGAAGCGCTCCAGAAGCTGCTTTTCCGCCGGATGGATCTCGTTTTCCGGCTCGACGACGAACAGCACGCAGTCGACGTCGGTGACGGCGGTGCCGATCTCTTTTACCATCCTGTCGCCGAGCTTGGTGCGGGGCAGATGCAGACCCGGGGTGTCGCAGAAGACGTACTGCACGGCGCCTTTGGTGAGGATGCCGGTGATGCGGCTCCTGGTGGTCTGGGGCTTTTTGGAGACGGCGGCGATCTTCTCGCCGGTCAGAAGGTTCAGAAGCGTGCTTTTGCCGACGTTGGGTCTGCCGACTATCGCGACAAAACAGCTCTTTTCTATCGTGTCTATCTTTTCGTTCATGGTTTTTCAGTCCTTTTTTTCGCCGGCGAAGCGGCTGTAGATCTCGTCCTGTGTTTTTTCGTGAACGCCGTTGTCGGCGGGTGAAGTGTGATCGTATCCGAGAAGGTGGAGCACCGAATGGATCGTCATATAGACGCATTCCTGTTCGTACGTGTGCGAAAAATCGCCCGCCTGCGCGGCTATGACGTCGGGGCAGAGGATGACGTCGCCGAGAAGCACGCATCCGCCGCGCGAAAAGTCTCTGTCGGCGTCGGCGATATGAGCGGGATCGTCGAGCTCGGGAAAGCTCAAAACGTCCGTCGGGGCGTCCTTGCCGCGGTATTCACTGTTGAGTTCTCTTATCTTTTCGGGAGTGACGAAAGTCACCGAGACCTCGGCGGGATAAGCGAAGCCGACGCTTTCAAGAGTGAACGCGACCGCCCTTTTGAGATCGGCTCTGAGCGAGGGCGAAACGCGGATCGATCTGTCGGAGGATGTGACCGAAACGAAGTTTTTTGTTTTCATCTTTTTGTTTTTTCCGTCCTTAGTCTTCAAACGATTTTTACTTGGGTCTCTGCGGCGATTCGCGCCGGTCGTAGGCTTCGACGATCTTCGTGACTATGCCGTTTCTGACGACGTCTTTGGATTTCAGCCTGTAGACGCAGATCCCCTCTATCCCCTCGACGACGCCGATCGCGTGCTTCAGGCCGCAGCTCACGCCGGAGGGCAGGTCGATCTGCGAAAGGTCTCCCGTGACGACCGCCTTGGAATTGAATCCGAGGCGCGTCAAAAACATCTTCATCTGCTCGGGAGTGGTGTTCTGAGCCTCGTCGAGGATGATGAACGAATCGTCGAGCGTCCTGCCGCGCATATATGCAAGCGGCGCGACCTCGATCGCGCCCTTTTCGAGCTGGCGCTGGAAGCCCTCGTAGCCCATGAGTTCGTACAGAGCGTCGTAGAGCGGTCTCAGATAAGGATCGATCTTGCTCTGCAGATCGCCCGGAAGAAAGCCGAGCCTCTCCCCCGCCTCGACCGCCGGGCGGGTAATGACGATCTTGGAGACCTGGCGGTTCCTGAGCGCGACGGTCGCCATCGCGACCGCGAGGAAGGTCTTGCCGGTGCCGGCGGGACCGACGCCGAAGGTGACGACGTTGTCCTCGATCGCCTTGATGTAGCCCTTCTGACCCACTGTCTTGGCTTTGACGGGTCTGCCTTTGGAGCTGATGCAGACTATGTCGTCGCCGAGCTTTTCGAGCTGATCCCCGGAGCCTTCCCTGACCATCGCGACGGCGTAGTTGACGTTCTGCTCGGTGACGGTGCCTGACAATTCGCTGACCTTTTCGAGATAACGGATCACCTTTTCGGCCATCCGGCAGTCATCCTCGCTGCCGGTGATCTTGATCTCGATGTCGCGGTTCACCAGGACGACCGAAAACTCCCTCTCGATGATCTGGGCGTTCGAGTCCCTGCTGCCGAAAATGTCCGCGATGCGGTCCACGTTTTCAAAATATAAAACCGATTCTGCCATTGCGATCCTTTCGATCCGTCTGTTTTTTTATTTTTCTTTTTTCTTCAGCCTATCGGGTCGGTGATCTTTATCTCGCTGACGACGGCGATGTTTTCTATCACGCCGAGGTCCGCGACGAGTTTTATCGCGTCGCCTTCCCTCTCGAAAGTCACTTCGCTCGAGATGATCTGCGCGTCGCCGAGGCTTTCCGAGACAAAAGCGTGATAGCGGTCCCAGAGAAGCTTTCGGGCAGTCTCTTCGTCGACCGGCGAAGCGTCCAGGCGGTACGGAAGGCGGCTTTCGATCAGAAGCGAGAACGGGAGACGGAAAACCCCGAAGACCGAGAGCTCTTTCTTCTCCTCTATTGTATCATAAAATTCGCCCGGATTTCCAGAAAAATCGAAAATATTTATATTTTTGCCCAAAATTGTGAGCGAAACGCGCTTTATGATCTCCCCGGTGAAGCGTTTCTGCCCCTCTCCGAGAGAGATCTTTGTCTCGAAGCGGCGTTTCGTGCGCGCGAGGACCCTGCCCTCGGAGCGGTGGAGCGTGTATGCGCCGGAGGGCGTTTCGCTGACTCCGCTGACGAGGATCTGACCCGGAGCGACGCAGTCTCCGTTTGCGACCAGAGGGATCCCCCTGCCCGCCTCGCAGCGCACGATCACTCCCTCCCGGACGGCGACGAGGTTTGCGGGGCGGTCCGGATCGTCGATCTCGGGCTCGGGGACGCGGGCGTTGAGGCGCACGAGGGCCGTCGATCCTATCACGGAAGCGCTGACGAAAGTGAAATCGGGGTTTTCGGCGAGAAAGCGAGTGCGGAAGAGTTCTTCGTCAAATTCCGTGACCGCCATCCCCTCGCAAAGCCCGGCGGACGCGATCTTCGCGCGGAGCACTTCGCCGTTTTCGGCGCCGAAGACTCTCACTTCCCAGACGCGGGAGGAGCAAAACAGCACGAAAAGGGCAAAAAAGACGATCCCGAGAAAAAAGCCGAATCTTTTTCTGTAGAGAAATGCGAGGCGCGGGAGCCCGAAGAGCTGTGCGCGGACGGGCTCGGTCCCGTGGGACTTCAGAAATGAAATGAGCTTTTTTTCGTGCGGGAGAGAAACGAAAAACGAGATCCCGTCTTCGTCGCCGCTCATTCCCCAGACGGGGACATTGAGTCCGAGAAGCTGAGCCGAGATCTTACCTGCGTCCCCACCCGGGATCCTGATGCGCCTGCAGCCGACGGCGAGGCTGAGAATGCGGCTCAGCACGGCTCAGGCGGGAACCCGACCGAGTCTATCCTGCCCTCGGCGCAGACGCAGGAGTCGCCGAGCTGACGCAGGACAAGATTTCCCCCGCAGACTCTGACAGAGCATGAAGCCTCGAGGAGGATCTCGGTATCGGTGAGCCTCACGACGCGTCTTACGCCTTCTATATATACGGCGCGGCGGGAATAGATCTGCACGAGCTCGCCTCTTCTCCGCTCCGGCGAGTCGATGATCCTTTTCAGAGATTTGAGCATTGTTCCCTCCCAAAGTCACTTGATAAAAGGCCCGAAAAAAATGAATCTGCCGCGGAAAAAAAGAATATATTTTGCTTCGGACCGCCATAAAAAGCCTTTCGGGAATACTTATGAGAGGAGAGCCGGAAAAATGAAGAGGACGCTCCCGTTTTTAGTGCTTTTCGCGCTGTTTTTTTCTTACGCCATGCTGAACCCTCAGAAGACCGCCGCCTCTGTGTCGGACGCATACGCTGCGGTGAGGGATTCGCTTCTGCCCTCGCTCTTCGTGCCGATGGCGCTGACCTCGTTCGCCTTCGCCTCCCCTCTCAGAGAGGCGGCGGAGAGCGTCATGTTCAGGATAGCGGGAAAGGCGTTTTCCCTGAAAAAGTCCCAGTGCTCCGCTCTTCTGTTCGGGCTGTTGTGCGGATTTCCGATGGGGATCGCCCTGAGCTCCAGACTCCGCTCGGAGGGCAGGATCACAAAAGCCGAATATGAAAGGATGTGCCTTTTTTCAAACAACTGCGGAGCGGGCTTCATCTTCTCTTTTCTTTCGAGCCGCAGCTCGTTCGGGACTGCGCTGTCGGTGTTTTCGGCGCAGCTCCTCTCCTCTCTGATCCTGGCGCGGCTCTCGCTCCCGCTGGACAAAAGCGCCCCGGCCGTCGAAGAAGAAGCCGCGCCGAGAAAAATCCCCGGCCTCGCGCGAAGTGCGGTGGAGGCGATCCGCGGGGCGAGCGCGACCTTTGCGGTCGCGGGAGGCTTCGTGATCTTCTTCGGCTTCGTGCGATCGGCGCTTTCCGATCTCACCGGCGCTCAGAACGGCGTGAAAACGCTGATAGACCTTTTCACAGAGCTTTCGGCTGGGACGGCGGCGGCGCTCCCGTCGGTGCCTCTGAGCGCGGCGGCGGTCGGATGGGGCGGGATCTGCGTCCACGCGCAGAGCGCCGCGGCGGCGGGAGAAGAAGGACTGCCGGCGCTGTATCTGCCGTTCAGAGTATTAAACGCCCTGCTCTGCGCGTTTTTCAGCTCGCTTTTTTCAAAATTGTTCTTGTAAAATCCACGATAAAGCTTTATAATTAGCTTATGAATGGAGGGGAGCGTTTTGAAAAAGTACGAGGAATACCGCAACTGCAGATACTGCGAGAGATCGAACGAGGTCATGGACGACGATAACGTGCTCTGCGACAAGAAGGGCATAGTCGCCAGGGACTACGTCTGCGGCGGCTTCAGGCTGGATCTGATGAAGCTCGATCCCGCAGGGAGAACGGTACCCGTCGGGGAGGTTTCGTTCGGCGAAGACGTTTCGGATCTGTAACAGCTGTGTTCGGTTTCTACGACGAACGCGACCGCGAATTCGAGGCGGCGCTCGAAAAAAGAACGCTGCTCGACGGGGTCGATCCCGAAAAGCTCCCGAAATACCCCGGGGCGAGGACGTTTTCGGTCTCTTTTCCGACAAAAGAGTTTTCTTTTCTCCACGAGGCGGCCATCGCCGCGTTTGGCGGCACGCTCTATGCGAGCTGGTACAACAACCCCGAAAGAGAACTGAGAGGATATACTCCGGTGAGGCTCAGCCGTTCTTTGGACGGCGGAAAGACCTGGACCGAGCCGGAGACTGTCGCGGGAGACCCCGAAGAAAAGCTGCTGTTCTGTCCCCCGGTTTTCGGGACGGTCAATGGAAAACTCTATCTTTTCATAAACGAGATGGTCGGACCCGATATAATGCACGGGATGAGGATATACCTTCTCGAAGGCGAAAAATTCGTTTTCGTCAAGCGCACTGACGTACCGCACAAGCTGAACGCGAACGTCGTCACGCTGCCCGACGGGCGGCTGACGGTCCCGTGCAGGTACGCCGAGCCGGACGCTCTGCCGTATATCCCCGCGCTTTTGTTCTGCGACGGCGGCGATCCTCTCGGAGAGTGGAGGGTCGCGAAGACCCGCGAAACGAGGCTTCTCCCGGGCCAAGTAAGATACGAATGTCCCGAGCCCGCGGTGATAATAGTAAAAAACAGGATCACGATGTTCGTCCGGGACGATCACAGAAGGGTGCCGCTTTTATGCGTGTCGGACGATCTCGGAGAAAGCTGGTCGGAGCCCGTGGCGCACGATATCCCGTTTTCGGATTCAAAGATATACGCCGGGACGCTTTCGGACGGCAGGAACTACGTTATAGGAAACCTTTATCCCGGCAGAAAAAAGCTCGCGATCTTTTTCTCCGGGAAGGAAAAGATGAAGTTCACCGAGGGCTTCATCCTGCAGGACGGGTATTCTGAAGAACTCGGATTCGGCGAAAAATGGCACTATCCCGCCGCGATCGAGAAAGACGGGAAGCTGTACGTGATCTGCACTGTCAATCCCGGAGAAAACGACTTGGTAGGAGGCGCCGCGCTGACGGTGCTCGACCTATAAAACTCTTTAAAACGCTCCCCGGCAAAAAAATTGCCGGGGAGCATTCTGTTTTTAGAGCCTTTAGGCGGGTTTTCGCGAAGCGAAAACCGAACAACCACCCGCTATGCGGGTGCGCGACGGAAGTTATACTACAAAAGGATTCTCCGAAGTGGTACAATAAGGTGTTCAAGACTTAGAGTACGCAGAAAGGAGAATCCTAATGGCTAATAGCGTAAATAGTTTAGCACATACGAAGTGGTTATGCAAGTACCACATAGTAATTGTGCCGAAATACCGAAGAAAAATCATATACAACCAATACAGGAAAGACTTGCGTGAAATAATCAAGACGTTGTGCAGGTACAAAGATGTAGAGATAATAGAAGGACATATGATGCCCGACCACGTACATCTGCTGCTAAGCATCCCGCCAAAGACAAGCGTATCAAGCTTTATGGGGTATCTAAAAGGGAAAAGTGCGCTAATGATGTTTGATAGGCACGCAAACCTAAAGTACAAATTTGCAATCGGCACTTTTGGGCAGATGGATACTATGTGTCAACAGTTGGACTAAACGAAGCAACGATAAAGAAATATATCCAGGACCAAGAGAAAGCAGATATGGCATTGGACAAACTAAGCGTAAAAGAATACGAAGATCCGTTTAGTTAAGCCCCTTTAGGGGCCTGCCAAAGCGGCAAAGACTCTAAGGCTTGAACAACGAGAAAGCCCGCGCCTTTAGACGCGGGTCGGTCTCATGGGCTTTTAGCCCTAGTG
Source organism: Clostridia bacterium (assembly GCA_017453605.1). GTDB lineage: Bacteria > Bacillota > Clostridia > Oscillospirales > SIG627 > SIG685. Next base: position 664 of record JAFTEP010000102.1, on the reverse strand, counting down.
CAAACCACCCGTTTGACGGGTGGTTTGTGATTCGCTCGGTCGAACTGGCGGTATTTATCAGAACTTCAGTGTTTTCGGGGGCTTCGTGAAGGAGCAGAAAGAAGCTGTCGCCTCGGTGAGGCTGAACACTGCGGTGTTGCCGTCGCCGGGCTGATACATCCCTTTGAGCTCGGGATAGGCGTCGAGCATGTGGCGCGCCGCCTCTATATCCTCTTCGAGGACGGCCTTCGCGGAAAGTCTCAGCCAGCGTTCGCCGTCGAAGGCGCAGATCTCGACGCGGGGATCGGCGAGCATCTGCTTTGCGACCGGCTTTTTCAGCCCGGTCTGGATGTTGAGTTTTCCGCCGAAGATATCGACGGTGCCGAAGGGGCGCAAGCGCGGAGCGCCGTTTTCGACTGTCGCGAGATAATAAGTCCCGGTCTTTTTCAGAAAATCATAAACTTCCTTAATGGCATCAATGGCTCCAATGGCTTCGTTCATCGTGAACTCCTTTTTTCATTTACGGTGCGATTCACCCCGCCGCAGGGTGGCGCGGCGGGGTGACGGAAAACTATATTACGCCCAGGGATTGTCGCTCTTGGGCTTGCGGATGTCTGCGAGCAGACCCTCGTACATCTCGACGAACCATTCGCCGGTGGAGGGCTTGTTGCGGACTCTGCAGGGT
>JAFTEP010000101.1 GCA_017453605.1 Clostridia bacterium | reverse complement strand
TAGGCGAAGAGCTGTCCGAGCCGAGAGAACAGAGCTTTATCGCCGCGATGAAAGAATATAACGACTGCGCTCATTTCGTCTACGACAGTCCGTTCAGGTTCGAGAGAGCAGGAGAGGACGGAGCCGAAAAGGTAACTGAAAAATTCCCCGAGTGCACGGCGCTCATCTGCGCGTACGACAATATAGCCTTCGGGGCGATGAAAAGCCTGAAAGAAAAAGGCTTCAGGATCCCGGAGGATTTCTCCGTGATCGGCGTCGACAACCTCAACCCGATAAGGGACGCCACTCCCCCGCTGTCGAGCATCGCCTGCGACACGGAGGAGATCTGTCAGATCGCCTGGGAGCTCCTTGAGAAGAGGATGAAAAATCCCCGTTCCGGATCAAGACAGCATATCGTGATGAAGTGCAGAGTCTTTTTGAGGGACAGCGTCGGAGAGGCGAGAAAAACAAAACTTTAATAATAATTTTTAAGAAAGCGAGTTGTATATACTATGAGACCCGGTTTTGTTCCCGCACTGGGGACACCTTTAGACAAAGACGGAAATCTTGTTGAAAAGAGCCTCAGAAAGCACGTCGGCGACCAGATCGCGGCGGGCGCGGTGGGGCTTCTGTGCTTAGGCAGTATGGGGATAGAAGCGTTCATAAGAGACGACGTCTATCCTTCGGTCGCGCTAACCGCGCTCGACGAGGCGGCGGGAAGAGTCCCCGTTTTCATCGGAGCTATGGACACGTCGCTGGCGAGAGTGAAAAAGAGGATCGCGCCGCTGGAGGACAGCGACGCCGCGGGATTCGTCTTTACCGCTCCGTTTTACAGTCCGGCAACAAGAGAGCAGATGATGAACTTTTTTAAAGGCTGCGCGGCGCTGACAGATCACAAGATCCTGCTCTACGATCTTCCCGTGGTGACGCAGTCGAAGATCACTCCTGCCATGGTCCTCGAACTCATAAAGACCGTGCCGAACTTCATAGGGATCAAATCGGCGGATCTTGTGATGTTCAGAAATCTCAAAAGAAACCCCGACGTGCCGGAGGATTTCATCACGGTCTATTCCGGGCTCGACTCGTTTGACGTCGCTTACAGGAGCGGGATCGACAACTGCTTAGACGGCATGCTCTCCTGCACGCCGAAAAACACCTCCCGGATGTTCAAGGCGCTCGAAAAAAAGGACTACGGGACCGCGGCGAAATGTCTTGACAACATCACGTCTCTCAGAGACTGCTTTATTAAAAACGATCTCATGCCGTCTTTCACTCACTCGATGAACCTTTTGGGCTACGAGGGCGATTTTGCGCAGGACTATATGTCGCCGATAACCGAAAAGGCAAAAGAAAACGTGAAGCTCGAAATGATAAGGATCGGAGAAATAAAAGGATGATTTTCGGCAATATTTCAGACGCAGCGCGTTACGCCGCGATCGATGCCGATATAAACCTGATACTTGAAGCGGCGGCAGGATACGGAGCGGAGGGATTTCCCTCAGGGAGAAAAGAAGTATCAGACCGGGCGTTCATGATCTTTTCTTCATATCAGACTCACCCTTTGGAAGAAGCGTTCGCGGAGGCGCACAGAAAGTACGCCGACGTTTTCGTGATGATCGAGGGGACGGAGAACGTTTACGTCAAGCCGACCGACAGACTGAAAAAGATCACGAAGGAATACGACTCCGAAAAGGACGTTCTGATCGCCCTCAGAGACCCGGACGTGAGCGCCGTGAGGCTCTCGCCCGGAGATTTTCTGATCCTCTTTCCCGAGGACGCGCACTCTCCGGGATGCTTTGCCGACGGGAAGCAGTGCGCGGTGAAAAAGATCATCGGGAAAGTCCTTATAGCAAAAGAGGAGAACGGAAAATGATCCCGTGCACAGAGTTCATCCCGGCATACAGCGAACTTTTCGCGTTCATCGAAAAAAAGCACGGACGGGACGAAGTGGAAAAATTCTGGCAGTATCTTTTCGAGCCGGACGGCAAAGGGATCCCGCTGATAAACTTCCTTGAAAAAGAGGGCATAAGAGGCTGTTATTCCTACTGGTCCGGCACTTTGAACGAAGAGGCGGCTGATTTCTCGCTTTACCTGAACGAAAAAGCCGGCTGGTTTATGATCGAGATGCGCCGCTGTCCGTCGAAGGGCAGACTTTTGGAGTTGAAAGAGAAGATCGGTCTGGTCCCCTACCCCGACTACTGTCTGCACTGCTTCCACTACCGCAGCGCGATCGAGAAAGCGGGACTGAAATACGCCTACGATTTCACGAGAACTGACAGAGCCGCCTGCGGCGTTCTGATAACGGATCCGAAAATCTTCGACGGAAAACTCATCATCGACGAAAACACCCTTGTCATGTCAAAGAACGCATCCGACAACGAATACTTCCACCGGGATTTCCACAGCAGCATGAACATGGGCGTCGACTACCTCTTCACCCGCTTCGGAGAAGAGGAGGTCAGGGAATATCTGAGGACCTACGCCGAAAACGCGATGCGCCCGGAGCTCGAAAGAATAAGATATGGCGGCCTCGACGCGCTGGAAGAGACAGTAAAAGGTATATACGAAAAAGAAGAAGCGCCGGACGCCGTTAAGACCCGGAAGAGCGAAAAAACGCTTTCTGTCCGCATAGCCTACTGTCCTGCGGTGAAACATCTTAAAGAAACCGGCAGAAGAGTTTCGCCTTGTTTTTCTTTGACGACCGACTGCGTTTTCGAAAGGCTCGCCGAAGAAGCCGGAATGAAATTTGAAAATCTTTTTTACGACGAAAACACCGGAGAGGCAAAGTACCTCTTCGCTCTGAAATAAACCGCATAAAAAGAGAAAAAAATGTCACAAAAAGATCCGATCTGCCTCAGGCGCACCTACTGCAACCCCCTGTCGATTCCGGATATCCCGAGGGGAGACTCGGTAGACTGCCGGCACGAAAAAGAGCACGAGATATACCGCTCGATCGCCGATCCGAGCGTGATGTATCACGGCGGAAAATGGTATCTGTACCCGAGCTACGGGATGTGCTGGGTGTCGGAAGATCTCGTGAGCTGGAAGCACGTCCGCACCGAGCCGTACAACATGAAATACTCTCCGACGGTCATCGGGTGGAAAAACAAGTTCCTCATGACTTCGCACTCCAACGGACTTTACGTTTCGGACAGCCCAGTCGGTCCTTTTGAGTATCTCGGCGATTTCATCCTTCCCTGCGGAAAGACGAAGAGATTTGCGGATCCGGCTCTCTTTGCGGACGACGACGGCAGGATATACCTCTACTACTGCGACGCCGATCCAGAGGACGAACGCGGACTCGTGTGCTCGTGGGGAGTCGAGCTCGAAAAGGACGATCCCCGGCGCTTCAAAGGCGAGCCGAGAGTCATAAACCGCTTCTGCTCGGAGCATTTCTGGGAGAGGAGCGGACCCTACAACGAGGACGCGGAAAGCGGCTGGATCGAAGGTCAGTGGATGATAAAGCATAAAGGAAGATACTATTTCATCTACTCCTCGCCGAACACGGAATACAAGTCGTACTGCATGGCGGTCTATTATTCGGACGTTTCGCCGCTCGAGGGATTCGTCTGTCAGATGAGAAATCCACTCACGGAACACAGATCGGGGCTTGTCAGCGGAGCGGGACACGGCTGCGTGACTCACGGACCCGACGGCACTCTGTGGGCGTTTTACACGACGACTCTGTGCGCCGCGCATATCTTCGAGCGCAGGATCGGGATGGACCCGGTGTTCGTCGACGAAAACGGAGAGCTTTACTGCAGGGTGACGGATACGCCGCAGTTCGGCTGCGGTGAAGCGGATGAGCCCGAAAAGGACAACTCCGCGGGGCTCCTCCCCGTCACGTTCTACCGACGGGGAAGCGTCAAAGCTTCGTCGGAATCCGAGGGAAGGAGCGCGTTCTACGCGCTCGACGAAAGCATGCTGACCTGGTGGCAGCCCGAGGACGCCGATCCCGAGCCGACTTTGACGCTCGACACTGAGGGAGACTACGTCTGCGAGGCGGCGAGAGTTATCTGGCGCGACGTCGGGCTCGATTACGACGCGGGGATAGTTCCCGGTCCGTTCAGATACGTTATAGAGGGACGGACGTCGGGCGGAGAATGGACGGCGCTTGTCGACGCGAGGGACAACGAAACGGACCTTGCGATCGACTACCGAAGCTTCCCGCCGGTGTGCTGCAGAGAGCTGAGGCTGAGGATCACGGGATCCCCGAAAGGGATCACGCCCGGTCTGATCTCGATGTGCGTTTTCGGGACGAGAAAAAGACGAAACGAAACGGAGGAAAAATAAATGAGATTCACGGCGGCGGGAGACGTTCTCTGTCAGAGGCGGCTTCCCGAAAACTACGCGGGATTTGACAAGATCCGGGATTTCATCGCCCGGGGAGACGCAAGGTTTTTCAATCTGGAGACCACAGTCAACGTCGAGGGCGAGTGCTGGGCGTGCCAGCATTCCGGCGGGACCTACGTCAGATGCGAGCCCGAAGTGATGCGCGATATGCTGAGATTCGGCTTCAACGTGACGACTTTCGACAACAATCACGCGATGGACTTCGACAGGATCGGGATGGAAAAGACGCTCGAATACCTGAACGCGACGGGGACCGTCAACGCCGGGGTGGGAAAAAACCTTCATCAGGCGGCGGCTCCGGCGTATCTCGAAACGCCGGGCGGAAGGGTCGCGCTGATCGCGGTATGCACCTCATTTTCTCCGGAAATGGCGGCGGGAGAGCAGTCGAGAAGGATACCGGGAAGATCGGGGATCAACGGGATAAGGATAAACGGGAAGCTCCGGCTGCCGAAAAAGGCGTTCGACGCCGTCAGGGAAATAGGAAATAAGACGGGGATAAACTCTGAAAACGAGATCGAGCGCGGCGAGGGATATCTTCCCGAACTGCCGGAGGGAGTCTGCGAGCTCGGAGAAATGAAGTTCGAGCTCTCGGATAATTTCGCCTTCGTGCAGACGCCGGACGAAAAGGATATGAAGAGAGTCCTCGCTTCGATAAGAGAGGCGAAACTCAACGCCGATTACGTCGCGGTATCTATCCATTCCCACCAGATCGCGGGCTCAGACAAGAGCGCCGTCCCGGAAGTGATAAAATCTATCTGCAGGGCGTTCGTAGACGCGGGCGCGGACGCCGTGATCGGTCACGGACCGCATCTGTTGAGGGCGATAGAGGTATATAAGGACAAGCCGATCTTCTATTCCCTCGGCGACTTCGTGATCCAGCTTTATCAGATCCCGGTCGCGCCGGAGGACTTCTACTCAAGATACGGACTTGACTCTGACAGCTCCGTCATCACACTTCTCGAAAAGCGCTCCGAGGGCTTCACGAAGGGACTGATGGAGGATAAAAGGATGCTCGAAGCGGTGATCCCGTACTGGGAGACCGATGAGAACAACCGCCTGACGAAGCTCGAACTGATGCCGGTCAAGGCTAGTAAAGGCGAGGGAAAACACCTCGAGGGTCTGCCTCAGCCCGCGAAGGACGTTTCGTTCATGGAAAGACTTGCGGGGCTTTCACAACAATTCGGTGTGAGAATAACGCTTGAAAACGGCGTCGCCGTCTGCAGCTGGTGAAAAAATGAAAAAAGAATCTGAAAAAGAACTTGACGAATATATCGCCTCGTCGGTAAAGGACGCAGAAGAGCTTCTGGAAAAACTCTGCACGATCCCCGCTCCGAGCGGATATGAAGACGAGAGGGCGGCTTTCATAAAAAATTGGCTTGATGATATCGGCGCCGAGGGCGTCTATATCGACGAAGCAAAAAACGTGGTCTTTCCCGTCGCCTTCGAAAACGGGAACGGTCTTGTTTGCTTCGAGGCACACACGGACACCGTCTTCCCCGCACCGACTCCGCTCAATTACGTCAGGGACGGCGATAAACTCCTATGTCCCGGTATCGGAGACGACACGGCAAACCTTGTGAACATGCTGATGACTCTCAGATTCATCGTCACGAGAAAGATAAAGCCGCGCCGCGGCGTGATCTTTGTCGCGAACTCCTGCGAGGAGGGGCTCGGCAACCTGAAAGGGACAAAAAGGATCTTCTCGGACTACGCCGGGAGGATAGAAAGGTTCTTTTCATTCGACGGTGATTACAACAGGATATACACGGAATGCGTCGGCTCGCACAGATACAGGATCGAACTGAAGACCGAGGGCGGACACTCGTGGGGCCATTTCGGGAACACGAACGCGATCACGGAGCTGTCAAAACTCATCGTGAAGCTCTCGCAGATACCTCTGCCGGTCAAAGACGGAAAAAAGACCACCTTCAACGTGGGAGTGATAGGCGGCGGCACCTCTGTGAACACGATCGCGCAGAACGCGTTCGCGCTGTACGAATACCGATCGGACGACGCGGATTCTCTTCATCTGATGAAAGAAAGATTCTACGAAACACTACTCGCGTTCAAAAACGAAACGAAGGCCGAAGTTTCGGTCGAGCTTGTCGGGGACCGCCCCTGCGGAGAGGCAAAAGACAAGCTTCTTCAGGAAGAAATGATAAATAGGGCCGTAAAGATATGCGAAGAGACGTCAGGTCTTGAATGTAAAAGGATCTCCGGCTCGACAGACTGCAACGTTCCCCTCTCTCTCGGGGTCGCCGCGATCTGTCCGGGGCTTATCCTGGGCGGCGGCGCTCACACGAGAGAGGAATGGATCTATTCCGACAGCATAAAGGTCGGGATGAAGATCGGAGCAAAGATTATCCTCGACTATTTCGAGCTCTGAAATATTTATAGTATCGTATTTTTTACGGGAGGAAAAAAGATTTGTTCAGGCTTATAAACGTTTCGGCGGATCACGGGAGGATAAAAGACGATCCGAGAAGCCGTCTTTGCGGACCGCTGCCCCTCTTTTCGTGGGGCGCAGTCTCTGATATCCCGTGTTCGAAACAGAGCGCGTGCCGTCTTCAGGTGAAGGCGGGCGATAACGAATGGGACTCCGGCTGGATAAAGACAAACAGACAGTCTCTGAGATATGCAGGCGCTCCCCTGTCGGAGGGCGACCCGGTCCGTATCAGGCTCGTGATCCGCGACGACAAAGGGAATATATCAGAACCTTACGAAGCCGTCGTATACAACGCCGAAGTCGCCTGGTGTGCGGACTGGATAGGTCTTTTTAAAGAGAATAAGGGCGAGACTGTCTATCTTCGCAGAGAGTTTTGCGTCGAAAAGAAAGTGACTTCTGCCGTTCTTTACGCCTGCGGGCTGGGCTGGCAGAGGATAAGCCTCAACGGCGAGCCTCTCGACGGCGCCCGTCTCGATCCGGCGAACACGAATTATTCCGTTCAGTGTCAGTACGTGACATATCCCGGAATAGAAAAACGGCTCAAAACTGGCGCAAACTGCCTCGGCGCAATGCTCGGGAGCGGATGGCGCCGCAACAAGGCGCTCGACTGGGGATACACCGACGGCAGGATAAAGGACGCCGGACCGGTCCAGCTTTCGGCGATGCTGAGGCTGACCTACGAAGACGGCGCGACAGAATGGATATATACCGACGAGAGCTGGGAAGCCGGCAGAGGCGCGAACAGAGAAAGCGACATCTTCAACGGCGAAATTTACGACGCGCGAGAGAGCGCCGTCGGCTGGGATAAGCCGGGCTTCGGAGGCTTTGAGCCCGCCGTGAGGCTTGACGCTCCCGGCGGGAAAATGACGCCGATGCTCGTTCCCCCGATCAAAGAATCCTGTGTCAGAAAACCCGTTGCTTTTTGGCGGATCGGAAATAAAACCGTTTACGACTTCGGTCAGAATATCGCGGGAGTTCTGAGAGCGCGCCTTCCCGGAAACATGAGCGCGGGACAGACTCTTCGCCTCACCCATGCGGAGGAGCTCGACGAGGACGGCTCACTCTTCAGAGCGCCTCTCAGAAGCGCCGCGAACGAGGACGTATATACCGCCGCGGGAGACGGGCGCGACCTGAAGATCTGGCAGCCTCTTTTCACATATCACGGCTTCCGTTACGCCGTGACGGAGGGCGAGATATGCCCCGAAGAGATCGAAGCCGTCGAACTGCACACCGATCTTGAAACTCATTCGTTTTTCAGATGCGGCGACGCGCTTCTTACCAGGATCCACGAAATGTGCATTGCTACAGAACGCGCAAACCAGCACAGCATCCTCACAGACTGCCCTCAGCGCGACGAGAGGCAGGGCTGGATGAACGACGCGACCGTGCGTTTTGAAGAGACGCCGTACAACTTCGATATCGGCAGGATCTTCCCGAAGATCGTGGGCGACGCTGTCGACGAGCAGGACGAAGACGGGGCGATAAGCGACACCGCGCCATATAAATTCGGCTCCAGACCAGCGGATCCCGTGTGTTCCGCCTTTATCGTGGCGGGGCTCGAAGCGTGGATGCACACCGGCAACTGCGACGTTCTGAAAGAGCACTACGAAAACTACGCCGCGTGGGAAAACTGTCTTCTCGCCCACAGCGACGGATATATCGTCAACTACTCCTACTCCGGTGACTGGGCGGGCCCGGAATACGCCTGCGCCGAGGGCAGACACGGCAAGAGCGCGCGGTCAGAAGTGACCCCCGGCGTGTTCATGGGAACGGGATACTCATATTTCAACTGCAGAGCGCTCGAAAAGATCGCCGGGATCCTCGGCAAAAAATACGACGAAGAAAAGTGGAGAATGACCGCCGAGAAGATACGCTGCGCGATGCTTGAAAAGTGGTACGACGCGGAGAATGCGAAGATCTGTACCGGCTCTCAGGCCTGCCAGAGCTTTGCTCTGTGGTTGGACCTCATACCAGAAAACGACGCTCTGAAAGCGGCAAAACGCATCCACGACGAGCTAATTGACAACG
>JAFTEP010000100.1 GCA_017453605.1 Clostridia bacterium | reverse complement strand
TCTGCATCCTCGTCGCGTCGTCGCTGCGGTAGATCAGAAGGCTGACGTACGCCGCAAGCGCCGTGAACGCCAGAACGCAGCCCGCGACGATGGGATAATCCATCGTGAAGAGTATCGCGCTTATGCCGAGCACTCCGCTTATCGCGTACAGGATGATGACCGCCTGACGCTGAGAGAAGCCCATCGCGAGCAGCTTGTGATGGAAGTGCTCGTGGTCGCCCTCGAAGATCTTCTGTCCGCGCTTCAGGCGTCTGAACACGGATGTGACCGTGTCGCCGAAGGGGACGGCGAAAATGAGGATCGGGATGATGAAGGTTATTGTCGTGCTGAATTTATACAGTCCGCTGATGCTCACGACCGAGAAGACGTATCCCAGCGAGAGGGCGCCGGTGTCTCCCATGAAGATCCTGGCGGGATTGAAGTTGAAGGGGAGAAAGCCCAGGCATGAGCCGACGAGGATGCCCATAAGCAGGGCGATGTCGTGGCGCGCGAGGATCAGCGAGCAGAAGAGGATGCTCAGCGCCGAGATCATGCTCACTCCGCAGGCGAGCCCGTCCATCCCGTCGATCAGATTGATCGCGTTGGTCAGGAGAACGATCCAGAAAACGGTCACGGGAATGCTGAACACGCCGAAATTGACCGTGTGCGAAAAGAGGGTGAGGAAATTTATCCTTATCCCGAACGCGACCGGGATAAGCGCCGCGGCGATCTGACCGAGGAGCTTGACAAGCGGCTTTAGATTGAAGATGTCGTCGAGGACTCCGATCACCATGATCGCGGCGGTCCCGAGAAGAAGTCCCGCGATCTCGTTTGAAAGCTCGCAGAAGATCAGGCTGTTAGCTATGAACGAAATGATGATCGCGAGTCCGCCGAGGCGCGGAGTCACAGCCAGGTGGAAATGCCTGACGTTGTCCGGCACGTCGAGAGCCTTGAGCTTGAAAGCGAGCACTCTCACTACCGGCGTCATTATGAAGGCGATCAGCGCGCTGAAAAGGATCGCCATGAGTTCGTATATGAATACGCCGTCCATTTTTCTCTTGTCCTGATTCGGTGTGTGTTTACCCGTTGATCATTTTTTGGCTTCGGGAGAATAGAATCCGATCTTTCTGTAGACTTTCGAGATCGTCTTTCTCGCGATGGCTTCGGCTGCCTGAGCTCCCTCGGTGATGATCCTGTCGAGCTGAGCGCGGTCGTTCATAAAGGAGTCGAAGTTCTCCCTGATCTTTCCGAGCGCGTCCGCACAGACCTCTCCGACCGCGGCCTTGAAGTCGCCGTAGCCCTTGCCCTCAAATTCCTTTTCGGTCTCTTCGACGCTCTTTCCGGAGAACGAAGAGTAGATGTTTATGAGGTTCGTGATCCCCGGTCTCTCGGCGTCGGCGCGGATCTCGGAGCCGGAATCCGTCACGGCGCGCTTGAACTTCTTTATTATATCGTCCCTCGTGTCCAGAAGCGAGACCCAGCTCTGGGTGTTCGTGTCTGATTTTGACATCTTCTTTGTCGGGTCCGTCAGCGACATGATCCTCGAAGAGGTCTTTAAAATATAGGGTTCGGGGAGCGTGAATGTGGGGGAGTACGCGGCGTTGAACCTGCCGGCGACGTCTCTTGCCAGCTCGAGGTGCTGCTTCTGATCGTCTCCGACCGGCACCAGATCCGCGTTGTAGAGAAGGATATCCGCCGCCATCAGCACGGGATAGGTGAAGAGCCCGGCGTTCACGTTGTCGGCGTGGCGGGCGGTCTTGTCCTTGAACTGTGTCATCCTCGAAAGCTCGCCGAACATCGTCGAGCAGTTCAGGACCCACGAGAGCTGAGCGTGCTCGGGCACGTGGCTCTGGATGAAGAAGATCACCTTTTCGGGATCGATCCCGCAGGCCATATATCTGGCGAGCGTTTCCAGAGACCTCTTCCTGAGTTCCGCGGGGACCTGTCTTACCGTTATCGCGTGCATATCCACGACGCAGTAGATGCAGTTATAGTCGTTCTGCAGGAGCGCCCAGTTGCGCAGAGCCCCGAGATAATTGCCGATATGGAGATTCCCCGTCGGCTGAGCGCCGGAGAAGATCGTTTTTTTGTCTTTTGAAAACTGTACCATGTCATTATCCTTTGCAAGAAGAAAAATTTCTATGTGTCATAGTTTAACACAATTTCCCGAAAAATTCAACAGTTTGCGCAAAATATTGTTTTTTGGGCGTTTTCGCGTCAAAAAAATGTGAAAAAGCCCTTGATTTATTTCGCGCGGTATGCTATAATACGAAAAGATTTGAAAAACAATGCTCTTTTCAGGAGGT
>JAFTEP010000099.1 GCA_017453605.1 Clostridia bacterium | reverse complement strand
CTGTCAAGCGGGTGGGCGTTGTTGTCGACGATAAGCCGCAGACCATCCTGACGCTGGTCCTCATCGTCGGCGAGGCGATCATAGAGACGCTGATCCCGTTTCTGACCGCCAACCTCGTCAACGACGTCAAGGCGCAGACCGGGATGGACGACGTTCTGAGGATAGGTCTCATCCTCATAGCGATGGCGGCGATCAGCCTCTCCTTCGGCGGACTTGCGGGCTTCACCTGCTCGAAAGCGTCGGCGGGATTCGCCAAGAACCTGAGAAGAGACGTGTTCGAGAAGGTGCAGTCCTTCGACTTTGAGAACATAGACAAGTTTTCGTCCTCGTCGCTCGTGACGAGGATGACGACCGACGTCCAGAACATCCAGATGTCGTTCATGATGATAATAAGGACGGCGGTCAGAAGCCCCCTGATGATGATATTCTCTACCTTCATGGCGTTCAGGATGGGCGGCTGGCTGGCGCTGAGCTTCGTCGCGGTGGTCCCGCTTCTTATCTTCGGGCTTCTGATGGTCGCGAAAAAAGCGATGCCCGCGTTCAGAAGCGTGTTCAGAAAATACGACCGCCTCAACGAATCCGTCGAAGAGAACGTGAGGGCGATGAGGGTCGTCAAGGGCTTCGCGCGCGAGGAATACGAGAAAGAAAAGTTCAACACCGCCGCGGACGAGATCAGAAAGGACTTCACCCGCGCCGAGAGGATAGTCGCGCTCAATACGCCTCTGATGAACTTCTGTATGTATTTCATCATGGTCTTCGTCCTGCTCTTCGGCTCGAAGGTGGCGATCAGCACCTCCGGACAGAGCTTCGACGTCGGACAGATCTCGAGCATGCTCGTCTACGGGATCCAGGTGCTGATGAGCCTGATGATGCTCTCGATGATATACGTTATAATCACGATCTCCGCGGAATCCGCTAAGCGCGTCTGCGAGGTGCTCGACGAGAAGCCGACCCTCAGGAGCCCCGAAAACGCTCTGACAGAGCTTGCCGACGGCTCCGTGACCTTCGAGAACGTGAGCTTCAAGTATTCCGCGACCGCTCAGAGATACGCCCTCTCGGACGTCGATCTCAAGATAGAGTCCGGGATGACCGTGGGGATCATCGGCTCGACCGGATCGGGCAAGACGACGCTCGTGCAGCTGATCCCGAGACTCTTTGACGTCACCGAGGGAAGGATCCTGGTCGGCGGAAAGGACGTCAGGGAATACGATCTCGACACTTTAAGAGGCTCCGTCGCGATGGTCCTGCAGAAAAACCTGCTGTTCTCCGGCACGATAGCCGATAATCTCAGGTGGGGCTGCGAGAACGCGAGCGACGAAGAGCTTGCCGAGGCTTGCAGACTTGCAAGAGCGGACGAATTCATAAACGAGTTCCCCGACGGCTACGACACCCTGATCGAGCAGGGCGGCACGAACGTCTCCGGCGGTCAGAAGCAGAGGCTCTGCATCGCCAGGGCGCTTTTGAAAAAGCCGAAAATACTGATCCTCGACGACTCGACGAGCGCGGTCGATATGAAGACCGACGCTCAGATCCGCGAAGCCTTCAGAAAATACATTCCCGAGACCACGAAGATAATCATTGCTCAGAGGATCGCCTCCGTTCAGGACGCAGATCTGATCGCCGTTATGGACAACGGAAAGATCAGCTCGGTCGGCACTCACGAATACCTGATGGAGCACGAGCCGATCTACCGCGAGGTCTACGAGGAGCAGGTGACGGGAGGTGAGAGCGATGAATAAGAACGAAAAGACCGAAAACAAGAACATCCCGCCTCAGGCTGCCCCGCTCTCTCCCGACGGCAGGATGCCGCCGAGACCGAAAAAAAGCCCCGCCGCTCTGGGCAGGGTCTTGAAAATGCTGGTGAAATTCTATCCCAAGATGATCCCGGTCTGTCTTCTCTGCATGGTGTTCGCCTCCGTCGCGGCGGCGGTGCCGGACGTGATGATACAGAAGGTCATCGCGGTCATAGAGAAATGGCAGCCCTCCGGCGACTGGGCGACCGCGAGAAAAGAGATTCTGCCGCTGGTACTGCTTCTGATCGGGGTCTACGTCATCGCGCTCGCGGCGACTTTCCTTTACACCCAGCTCATGGCGGTGCTGACGCAGGGCTTTCTCAAGAAGCTCAGGTGCCGGATGTTCGACGGGATGCAGGACCTGCCCGTGAAGTTCTTCGACACCAACAAGCACGGCGACATAATGAGCTACTACACCAACGACATCGACACCCTGAGACAGCTCGTTTCGCAGTCGCTCCCGGCGCTTTTGCGTTCGGGCGTGATACTGATAAGCGTGCTGGCGATCATGCTCTGGTATTCTCTCTGGATGACGCTGGTCGTTCTCGCCGGAGTCGCGGCGATGATGTTCGTCTCAAAGAAGATGGGCGGCGGTTCCGCGAAATACTTCATCCGTCAGCAGCAGGCGATGGGAAAGACCGAGGGCTACGTCCAGGAGATAATGAACGGACAGAAGGTCGTGAAGGTCTTCACCCACGAGAAAAAGTCGCTTGAAGGCTTTGACGCCGTGAACGAACAGCTCTACGAGGACAGCCGCAAAGCGCACTCATACGCGAACACTCTCGGTCCGGTGATAATGAACATCGGCAACGTGATCTACGTCATAATCGCGGTCGTCGGCGGTCTTTTGCTCCTCGCGAAGGCGCCCAACGTCTCGATCTCGGGAATGGCGCTGTCTTTGAGCATAGTCGTGCCGTTCATGAACATGACAAAGCAGTTCACCGGAAACGTCAACCAGGTCTCGCAGCAGATCAACTCGATCGTCATGGCGATCGCCGGAGCGGATAGGATCCTCACCCTCATGGATCAGAACAAGGAGGAGGACGAGGGCACGGTCACTCTCGTCAGGGGCAGATCGGACGAAAACGGCAGGGTCACCGAATCCAAAGAACGCACCGGTCATTGGTTCTGGAAGGTCCCCGAAAAGGAAGGCGACGGCTTTGAATACGTTCCCCTGAAGGGCGACGTGAGGATGAAGGACGTCGATTTCGAATACGTTCCCGGAAAGCCCGTGCTGCACGACATTTCGGTCTATGCCGAGCCCGGACAGAAGGTGGCTTTCGTCGGCGCGACGGGCGCGGGCAAAACGACGATCACGAACCTGATAAACCGCTTCTACGATATCGCGGACGGCAAGATCAGATACGACGGGATAAACGTCAACAAGATCAAGAAAAAGGACCTCAGGCGCTCGCTCGGCATCGTGCTCCAGGACACGAACCTGTTCACCGGGACGGTCATGGAGAACATCCGCTACGGCAATCTCGAGGCGACGGACGCTCAGTGCGAAGAGGCGGCAAAGCTCGCCGGAGCCCACGATTTCATCACGAGGCTCCCCGACGGATACGAGACCGTGCTTTCAAACAACGGCTCAAATCTGTCGCAGGGACAAAAACAGCTCATAGCGATAGCGCGCGCCGCGGTCGCGGATCCTCCGGTCATGATCCTCGACGAGGCGACCTCGTCTATAGATACTCGCACCGAGGCTATAGTCGCGAGGGGCATGGACAAGCTGATGGAGGGCAGGACAGTCTTCGTGATCGCGCACAGGCTCTCTACGGTCAGAAACGCTGACGTGATAATGGTCCTCGATCACGGCAGGATCATCGAGCGCGGCGATCACAACAAGCTGATCGAAGAAAAAGGGACCTACTATCAGCTCTACACCGGCGCCTTCGAGCTCGAGTGAGACAAAATAACGGTGCGAGGCGGGGAGCGATCCCCGCCTCAAGCGTTTTACCGTGTATTTTTCGCCGAAACCGATCTCGGACGCCGGGGGCGTTAAACGTACTCGACAGGCATCGCGATAAGGTTCTCACTCAGATAGGTCTTCTGATCTATGAG
>JAFTEP010000098.1 GCA_017453605.1 Clostridia bacterium | reverse complement strand
GGTCGAGGTCGTCGTTAAGGGTATCGGCCCCGAAAAGCACAACATTTCACTCGGCTACCGCAAGGACGAGGACAATCCGTGGGAGATCCTGCGTCAGACCTCCAAGGTCGGCGACACCTGCGAAGGCAAGATCAAGGGCCTCGCGGACTTCGGCGCTTTCGCCGAGATCCTTCCCGGCATCCAGGGCCTCATCCACGTTTCCCAGATAGCCAACCGCCGCATCACGAAGCCCTCCGATGAGCTCAACGTCGGCGACACCGTCACCGTCAAGATCACGGACATCGATTTCGACCGCCAGAGAGTCAGCCTCTCCATCCGCGCTCTTCTTGAGGACGCGGAGCCCAAGGCCGAGAACGATCAGCCCCGTGAGCGCAGGCCGCGCGAGAGAAGAGTCGAGAACGCTTATGAGTCCAAAGCCATAAGCCTTGACGATCTTCTTGCCAACGCCGAAGCTCAGAAGGAATTTGCCGAAGAAGCCGGCGAAGGCGCTGAGGAATAATCCGGTCCGACCCAACGAGGCGGCGGTCATACCGCCGCCTTTTTTCTGTATATCACCGAATCCTCGCATTTAAGGAGACTGTCCTGTGAGCGACGAACTGATAAGAGCAGGCGAAAAGACCTGGTATACCGGCGGCACATCGAAGACCGGCTTTTATCTGACAGATAAGCGCCGGGTCGTTATCATAGACACCGGTCTCGGCGACCCGTCGGGCGAAGGGATCTCGGAAATACTGACGGCGCGGGGGTGGACTCCCGAGGCTATATTCAACACGCACAGCCACGCGGACCATATCGCCGGCAACGCCGCCCTTCAAAAAAAGTACGGCTGCCCGGCCTACGCCATGCCCGTCAGCGCTTTTTTTATCAGAGAAACGCGCATGAACGCGACTGCGATATTCGGCGGTCTGCCGACGCCGGAGATGGAGCATCCGTTCTTTCTCGCGGCTCCGAGCGATTGCCGCGTTCTGACAGACAGCGTCATGCCGCATGGGATGAGCTTCTTTTCTCTGCCCGGGCACTCCTACGATATGGCGGGCTTCGCTTGCGACGACGGCACGGTCTTTCTTTCGGACGCGCTCGCCGAGGAAAAGAGCCTCGAAGTCAACCCCATAGCCTATATGTTTGACCCCGGCGAGACGTTCGAGACGCTGCGAAACCTGGCGGAGTCCCGGCTGCCCGTGACCGGCGCTCCCCTGCCCGGCGTCCGCTTCGTTTCGTCTCACTGCGAAACGAGGGACAGAGACGGCGTCGCCGAGCTCGCCATGATGAACATCGAGCATCAAAAAGGTGTCATAGAATTACTGAAGGACCTGTGCCGCGAACCGGTAGAGCAGGACGAGCTCGTACAGAGGGTCTTCGATCATTACGGGCTCAGGCTGACGATGAACCGTTTCATGCTGGCAAACGGCAGCGTGCGCAACTGTATGTCGTGGCTGCACCGCAGGGGCGAAGCCAAGATCGACCTCAGCGGGAATACGTTCAAATGGGCAGTAAGATGAAGCTGAACGACAAGACCGTGATCTTCCTCGGCAGCTCCGTGACCTACGGCTCCGCTTCTTCGGGCGTTTCCTTTGTCGATCATCTCGCACGCATCGACGGCGTCACAGCCGTCAAGGAGGCGGTCCCGGGCACCACGCTCGTCGACGACGATCCGAAGAGCTATATCTCGCGGATGAAGACGATAGACCCCGCGATAAAGGCGGACGCGTTCGTCTGCCAGCTCTCAACCAACGACGCCACCGGGAAAAAGCATTTGGGCTCTCTCTCCGAAGGCTTCGATCCGAAAGACTTCGACACGCATACGGTCGCTGGAGCGATAGAATACGTCACCGCTTATTCTCGCAGGACCTGGGATTGCCCCGTCCTGTTTTACACGAATCCCCGTTTCGACTGCGCGGAATACGAACGGATGACTTCCCTTCTGTATGCCGCCGAAAAGAAATGGGGCTTCACCGTCATCGACCTTTGGAACGACGAAGAGATAAACTCAATTCCCGACGACCTGAAAGCCCTTTACATGCACGACCCGATCCACCCCACAGCATCGGGCTACCGCGACCTGTGGACGCCGGTCTTCCGAAAAGCCTTGACAGAATTATTGACTTGACCCCAACGAAGAACAACGTCCCCCGACCCGGTTCGGAGGACGTTTATTATGCATATCATCTCACGGACGGTTGACCTCGCCGACGAAGAGGGGCAGACCGTCCTCGGCGGTGATCGAGAAAATGAACGGACGGTCGAGAACAAAATCGACTTCCTCCTCGGGAGGCATGCCCGCTCCGCACGCGACCATGACGGTGTAGGCGGCGG
>JAFTEP010000009.1 GCA_017453605.1 Clostridia bacterium | reverse complement strand
CCGCTGATCGCGTTCAACCATCGCCGCGCCCCGATGAAGATGCCGAAGGATATCTGGATCACCGACACCTCCCTCAGGGACGGTCAGCAGTCCGTGGAGCCCTATACCGTCGATCAGATCGTCGAACTGTATAAACTGATGAGCAGACTCGGGGGCCCCTTCGGACTTATCAGACAGACGGAGTTTTTCATCTACAGCAAGAAGGATCGCGAAGCGATCGACAAATGTATGGCTCTCGGGCTCAAATTTCCGGAGATCACTACCTGGATCAGAGCCAACAGAGAAGATTTCAAGCTCGTCAAGGATCTCGGGATCCGCGAGACGGGCATTCTCGTGAGCTGCTCGGACTATCACATCTTCAAGAAGCTCAAGCTCACCAGGAAGCAGGCCCTCGACAGATACGTCGCCGCCGTCGCCGACGCGTTCGACGCGGGCGTAATGCCCCGCTGCCACCTGGAGGACATCACGCGCGCCGATTTCTTCGGCTTCGTCGTTCCGTTCGTGAACAAGCTCATGGAAATGTCCCGCGACGCGGGCATCCCGGTCAAGATCCGCGCCTGCGACACGATGGGCTACGGCGTGCCTTATCCCGAGGTCAACCTCCCCAGGAGCGTCCCCGGCATCATCTACGGTCTGCAGACCTATTCCAACGTGCCCAGCGAAATGCTCGAATGGCACGGTCACAACGACTTCTACAAAGCCGTCACCAACGCCTCCACCGCCTGGCTTTACGGTGCGAGCGGCGTCAACTGCTCGCTTCTGGGGATAGGCGAGCGCACCGGCAACATCCCGCTCGAGGCGATGGTCTTCGAATACGGTCAGCTCAGAGGCTCCTTCGACGGCGCGGATCCGACCGTCATCACCGAGATCGCTCGCTTCTTCAAGAAGGACATGGGCTACCGCATCCCGCCCATGACGCCGTTCGTCGGTCAGAACTTCAACGTGACACGCGCCGGCATCCACGCCGACGGACTTCTGAAGGACGAGGAGATCTACAACATCTTCAACACCAAAAAGCTCCTCAACCGCCCGGCTTCGGTGCTTATCAGCTCCACCTCCGGTCTCGCGGGAATCGCCTACTGGATCAACGAGCACTATATGCTCACCGGCGAGAGCGCCATAGATAAGCACGACGAGGTCGTCGTCGAACTGAAAAAGTGGGTCGACGCCGAATACGAGGCGGGCAGACAGACTTCCATTTCCAACTACGAGCTTGAGGACAGGATCGAAGCGATCTGTCCCGGCAGATTCTTAAGGGAGGAAAAATGATAAACAGACACAAGAGCCTTTCGCTGGCAGACTACATCTTTGAAAAACTCGAGACCGACGTTCTCAGCGGCGTTTATGCCTACGGCGAGGTGCTGACGGAAGCGCGTCTTTCCGAGGAACTCGGCGTGAGCCGCACTCCGATCCGCGAGGCGATAAAGCGCCTCATGCAGGAAAATCTCGTGCAGGAGACCGCCAAGGGCGTGACCGTCCTCGGCATCACCAAAAAGGACATCGAGGACATTTTCGATATCAGGGAAAGACTCGAGGGTTTCGCCGCCGCGCTCGCGGCCAAAAACGCGACCGAGGAGGACAAGGACAACTTGAAGCAGATCCTCGATCTGCAGGAGTTCTACACTACAAAATCCGACGCGGAGCGCATCAAGAACATGGACAGCGACTTCCATTCGCTGCTCTACAACGCCTGCGGCAGTCCTATCCTCGCCAACACTCTCCTGCCGCTCCACAAGAAGGTGCAGAAGTACCGCAAGACCTCCGTCTCCGATGGCTCCCGCGCCCAGCGTTCCGTCGACGAGCACCGCGCCATCCTCGACGCGATTCTTTCCGGCGACGCCGAAAAAGCCGAGCGCGTGACGCTCGAACACATCCGCAACGCGAGAGAAAGCATACTTGTGAGGAGGAAACAGAATTGGGACTGACTTTAGCTCAGAAGATAATAAAAGAGCATCTTATCTCGGGTGAAATGACCCCGGGGAGCGAGATCGCGCTCAAAATCGACCAGACCCTCACCCAGGACGCGACCGGCACGATGGCGTATCTTGAGTTCGAGGCCATCGGTACAGAACGAGTCAAGACGGAGCTTTCCGTCGCATATATCGACCACAACACGCTCCAGTCCGGCTTTGAGAACGCCGACGATCACACCTATATCCGCACCGTTGCCGCAAAGTACGGGATCCGCTTCTCGCGCCCCGGCAACGGGATCTGTCATCAGGTCCACCTCGAGCGCTTCGGCATACCCGGAAAGACGCTGATCGGCTCCGATTCCCACACCCCGACGGGCGGCGGCCTCGGTATGCTCGCGTTCGGCGCGGGCGGTATGGACGTCGCGGTCGCCATGGGCGGCGGCGCGTACTACATCAAGATGCCCAAAATGATAAAAGTCGTTCTGACGGGAAAACTTTCTCCCTGGGTCAGCGCGAAGGACGTGAGCCTGGAGCTTCTCAGGATCCTCTCCGTCAAGGGCGGAGTGGGAAGTGTGGTCGAGTGGGGCGGCGAGGGCGTGAAGACCCTCAGCGTCCCGGAGCGCGCCACGATCACCAACATGGGCACCGAGATCGGCGCGACCACCTCCATTTTCCCCTCGGACGAGATCACCCGCGTTTTCCTCGCTTCCCAGGGAAGAGAAGAGGATTTCAAGCCGCTCTGTTCCGATCCCGACGCGGCCTACGACAGGATCATCAATATCGACCTTTCCTCTCTCGAGCCTCTTGCGGCGTGCCCGCACAGCCCGGACAACGTGAAGAAGGTCTCGGAGCTTGAAAACGTGAAGATCGACCAGGTATGCATCGGCTCCTGCACCAACTCTTCCCTGAGGGACCTTCTCGGCGTCGCCGCGGTCCTGAAAAACAAAAAGATCGCGCCGGAGGTCAGCCTCTCGGTCTCTCCCGGCTCGAAGCAGGTCCTTACAATGCTCAGCGACTGCGGAGCGCTCTCGGACATCCTCGCTTCCGGTGCAAGGCTTTTGGAGTGCGCCTGCGGACCCTGCATCGGCATGGGCTTTTCTCCCGGATCGGGCGGAGTGAGCATCAGGACCTTCAACCGCAACTTCGAAGGACGCAGCGGCACACGCGACGCGCAGGTGTATCTTGTTTCGCCCGAGGTCGCGGCGGCGTCCGCTCTCACCGGTCACATCACCGATCCGCGCACACTCGGCGAGCGCCCGGAGATCTCGCTCCCCGACGCTTACAGGATCGACGATTCCGCAGTCATCATGCCCCTCGACCCGGAGGCGGCAAAGTCGGCGCAGGTACTGCGCGGACCCAATATCAAGCCCTTCCCGACTACAAGACCGCTCGAGGATTCGATCGACGCCGTCCTGACGCTGAAGGTCGGCGACAACATCACGACGGACCACATAATGCCCGCCGGCGCGAAGATCCTTCCGTACCGCTCCAATATCCCCAAGATGGCCGACTTCTGCTTCGGCGTCTGCGACCAGTCCTTCCCCGAGAGGGCGAAGGCGGCGGGCAGCACCTTCATCGTCGGCGGCTCCAACTACGGTCAGGGCTCGTCCAGAGAGCACGCGGCGCTCGTGCCGCTCTATCTCGGTGTAAGGGCGGTCATCGCCAAGAGCTTCGCGAGGATCCACGCGGCAAACCTCATCAACGCGGGCATCATCCCGCTGACTTTTGCCGATCCCGCGGACTACGACAGGCTCGAGCAGGACGACAGACTGAGGCTTGAGGACGTTTTCGCCTCGCTCGAAAGCGGCAGCTTCGCGCTCGTCGACGCGACGAGAGGCATCAGAGTCAAACTCTGCGGAGCCTTCACCGACAGACAGAAGAAGATGCTTCTCGCGGGAGGTCTTCTGCCCTACACGAAGGGGGAGTGAAAAGTGTCTGACGAAAAGATCAGGATGACGACCCCTCTCGTCGAGATGGACGGCGACGAAATGACCCGCATAATGTGGAAGATGATAAAGGATGAACTCATCCTCCCGTTCGTCGATCTCAAGACCGAGTATTACGACCTTTCCCTCCCTGAGAGAGAGCGCACGAAGGACAAGGTCACCCTCGACAGCGCATACGCGGCGAAAAAATATCACGTCGCGGTCAAGTGCGCCACGATCACGCCCAACAAGCAGAGGGTGGGGGAATATGACCTGAGCGAAATGTGGAAGAGCCCCAACGGGACGATCCGTTCCGTGCTCGACGGGACGGTCTTCCGCACGCCCATCATCATCGACGCCATAAAGCCCGCGGTCAGAAGTTGGAAGAAGCCGATCACCGTCGCGCGCCACGCTTTCGGAGACGTCTACAAGGCGACCGAAATGCGCGTGTCCGGCAAGGGAACGGCGAAGCTCATGTTCATCGCGGAAAACGGCGAAGAAAAGACCGAGACGGTCTGCGATTTTGAAGACGGTGGCGTCCTGCAGGCGCAGTTCAACAAGGATAAGTCGATCATTTCCTTCGCGCGTTCCTGCTTCGATTACGCGCTCGCCACTTCTCAGGATCTGTGGTTTTCCACGAAGGACACGATCTCGAAAAAGTACGATCAGACCTTCAAGCTGATCTTCGAGGAGCTCTACGAAAAAGAGTATAAGCCCCGCTTTGACAAAAAGGGAATCACCTATTTCTACACGCTGATAGACGACGCGGTCGCGCGGGTGATACGCTCCGAGGGCGGCTTTATATGGGCGCTGAAAAATTACGACGGCGACGTGATGAGCGACATGATCTCGACGGCGTTCGGATCTCTGGCGATGATGACCTCGGTCCTCGTTTCCCCGGACGGCAACTACGAATACGAGGCGGCTCACGGCACGGTCACGCGTCACTACTACCGCTGGCTCAAGGGAGAACAGACCTCCACGAACCCGATGGCGACGATCTTCGCCTGGACCGGCGCGCTCAGAAAACGCGGAGAGCTCGACGGCCTCACAGACCTGTGCGCCTTCGCCGACCGCCTCGAAAAAGCCTGTTTCGACACTCTGAACGAAGGCATAATGACGGGCGATCTCGCGTCCCTCGCACAGTGCGAAACCAAGCGCGTCAACACCGAGGAGTTTCTGAAGGCGGTCAGGGAGAGGATCGAATGAAGAAGGGAGAGCGTAATGAATTACGGCTTACTCTGTGAACAGGCGGAGTCTCTCGTTTCGGGAGTGCCCCACCTGACGGCGGATCTCGCCAACCTCTCGGCGCTCGTTTTCCGTTCTCTCGACAGGATAAACTGGGCGGGGTTCTATATTCTTGAAGGAAAGACTCTTGTCCTCGGCCCGTTCCAGGGAAAGCCCGCGTGCATCGAGATCCCGGAGGGGCGCGGCGTCTGCGGGACGGCTCTCAGAGAAAACCGCACGGTGCTCGTCCCTGACGTGCACGCCTTTCCCGGACACATCGCCTGCGACGCCGATTCGCGCTCCGAGATAGTGATCCCGATCCGCAAGGACTTGCGCCCCGTCGCGGTGCTCGATATCGACAGTCCCGAGAAGGGAAGATTCGACGAACAAGACAGGATCGGGCTGGAAAAGCTCGCGGGAGTGATCGAAAAAGCTCTTCACGCCCTGCTTTGACTACAAGAATCCGATACCAATGTCCCCCATTGCGCGTTTTAATGCGCAATGGGGGACAGCTTTTCGGGGCGGGATTTTTATCTCAGCCGCGCTTTTTCTTAATAACACTATTGAGAACTTTTAGCAGCGTATTAGCTTGTTCTTACTAAAAATAGGTTATTTCTTTCACAACTTTCAACATAAAAATGGGAGAAAAATCAAGCCCGGGAAAAATCTCCCTCCACGCCGATTGTATGGCGCAAAGGGAGAAAAAGAGATGCAAAACGTGATTTTGGTTTGAAGAAAAAAGTCAATCGCCGGAGGCGACCCGACAGATCCGTTTTTCGGGCGGGTCTCCCATCCGAAAAACGCCTTTGACGAGCCCGCGCAAGACGGGCGAAGTCCGCGCGCGGAGGGGAGGAGGGAACGCAAAGCGTTCCCGACGGCGATCAGGCGCGCGAGAGCTTTCTCAGAAGCGGAGCTTTTGAGAAACCCCGCAAACAAAGTCGCAGGCTTTTTTGCGGGTTCAATCCACTTGAAAAGCCGCGCATTTGCGCGGCATTTCAAGTGAGAGCGCAGCGATCATCAGTGCATCACTTTCAGCATTTCCCAGCCGTCTTTTGTCCGGATGAACACAGCCTTTTCTGACGCGAAGGCGCCGGAGAGGGGGACGAGGTCGGTGTATTCGATTTTTTTTGAGCCGAAATTGTAAAGCGCGGCTTTGCCGTCGAGCTTCAGGAGGCAGTATGCTCCGCCGGGCGAAACGTCGAGAAATTCCGCTTCTTTGAAAGTGTCCGGGAGGATCAGCTCTCTCTCGGCGCCCGTCACGAGGTTGAATAGGCGTGAAGACCAGGTCCCGTCGGCTTTCCGGGTCAGCCCCTCGAAGCGCCACACCCTGCCGACTGTTTCGCCGTCGAATCCACATTCGGGGCAGTCCGCGAGAGCGAGCGTTGAGCAGTCGCAGACCTTATATTTTCCGTCCTTTTCCATCCACAGATGTTTTGAGTTGACGAATCTTTCTATCTTCCAGCCCTCGCCGACGTCTACCGTGTCCGCTTTTTCGGGGAGCGAATTTGTGATCTTGAGCACCGTGAGAACGCCGCCCGATATCCCCGCCGCATAGCTTCCGTCCGAGCTGAACGCCGTTATCCCGGTTCCGTTTTCGTCCCATACTCCGCTCGAGGCGAAGACCGGTTCCGCTTTCCCGTCGGCGTTCACTCTCAGTATGCCGCTATCCGTCGGGAAAAGAAAACTGTCCGACGTGTTCGCGCCGTAGAGCATGACGCACCTTTTGTCGGGAACGAACAGCTTTCCGTCGACTTTATAAAAAACTATCTTCTCGCCGTTCACTTCGATCTCTCTGCCCTCCGTCGGGACGAGAGCGCCGCTCGAACTGACGTAAAGCCCGGTTTTGCCGTTTTCCGGCACGAAGAAGGTCTCGAAGACGGAATATTCTCCCTTTCCGCTCCCGAGCGAAAAAAATCTCGTTTTCTCATATCCCAGCGCGAGCCAGATCAGCGCCGCCGCGATAACGACCGCGACCGCGAGCACGATAAGCGCGGTCTTTCTTTTTCTCAAAGTCCTCACCCCGGGTATATTATAGGCTTCGCGGCGATATTTGTAAAGAAAACGCGATCTTTTTTACATTTATTTTACACAATCGCTTTTTTTGTGCTATAATAGACGCGTCAACAGTCCGCATATCTTTTTCGGAGGTGTTTAAAAATGTTCGAATGCGGTTTTTATGAGAAAGAGATCACTCCGCCCCTGGGCCTTCTGATCCCCGGTTATTTCAACGAGCGTCCCGCCGGAGACGTCGTGGAAAAGCTATACGTCAAGTCGATCGTCGTCAGGAGCGAGGGCGAGACCGTCGCGGTCGCCGTCGCCGACATCGAGTGCATGACTCTGCGCGTCGCAGAAAATGCCGCGGAGAGGGTCAACAAGTTCTGCGGCATGAAAAAAGAGAATATCCTCATCAGCGCCAACCACACCCACACCGGCGGCCCGCTGTTCACGAGAGAGGATCATCCGTGGAGAGACGCCGAGTATGAGAGCTACGTCACAAAGCTCATCGCCGACTGCATCACTCTCGCCTATAAGCGTCTTGTGCCCGCCAAGCTCACTTTCGGCGTGGGCAAGGTCACGAACATATCGTTTGTCAGAGACTATCTGATGAAGGACGGGAGCTTCCGCACCAATCCTCCGCGCACGAGCCCCGATATCGTCCGTCCTGTCACCGACATCGACCCCGATCTGCCCGTTCTGTTCGTCAGCTCAGAGGACGGCGCTCCGCTCGGCGCGCTGACCTGCTTTGCCTGCCATCAGGACTGCGTCGACCGCTCCGATTACAGTTCCGACTTCTCCGGGAGCCTCGCTGCGGAGATGAAGAAGCTCTACGGACCCGATTTTGTCAACGTGTTCATGCTCGGCACCTGCGGGGACATCAACCACTTCGACGTCTCCAAGCCCTGCGATCCGCCCGATCACTACAAGAAGATGGGCAGGATCCTCGCGGGCGAGGAATTCAGAGTCATCAACTCCTCTGAGCCGCTGACCGGAAGCGGCGTCGCCTCCGTCAGGGACGCCGTATCGGTCGACCGCAGGAAGATCGCGCCCGAACGTCTCGCGGAGGCCAAGCACATCAAGGCGACCGTGAAGCCCGCCGTCGGCGTCAAGATCGCCGCGGACAACACCGACCCCGATCAGTACGCCCTCGCGATGGCAAACCTCACCCTCGGCATCGCCGCGATGCCCGAAAAGCTCGACGTCACCACCCAGGCGGTGAGGATCGGCGATCTTGTGATCTACGGCTTCTCCGGCGAGATCTACAGTTTCTTCGGCAAGCGCATCAAGAAGGAGACCAAAGCCAAAAACGTCATCGTCGCCACTCTCTGCAACGACAACGTCTCCGGCTACGTCCCGACTCCCGACCTCTTCGTCCCCGGAATCTACGAGGCGGTCGAAGGCTCCGCGAACCTCGTTCCCGAGGGCGGCAACGTCATCACCGATCACCTTATCGCTCTCGGCGAGAAAATACTCTGAACCGTTTTGAAAGCTTTGTTTGGCACTCCCGCGCCGGCTTAAAACGCCGGCGCGGACGCTTTTGAGGGGAAAATTTAAAAAATCGTCAAAAAATCCGTTTCAGGTTTGGAAATCCGGCGGAAAATGTGATAGAATATATTCATCAAATCTATTTGGGAGAGATCATTATGAAAAAACTTGATATTTCGCGTCTTCAGGAGACGCTCGATAACAGGATAGAGGCCGATATCGCATCCGGCAGGGTCTCGGGCTGCGGCGTTATGGTCGTGCAGGAGAACGGCGGCAGTTTTGAAAAGTACTACGGCTCGAAGACCGTCGACGGCGGCGTGAAGCTCGACGAAAACTGCCTTTTCCGTCTCGCCTCGATGACAAAGCCCGTCACCGCTGTCTGCGCGATGATGCTTTACGACGAAGGACTTCTGGATATAGACGCGCCGGTCGAAAAATATCTGCCGGAGTATTCCCGGATGAGGCTCGGCGAGGTCGACGAGAACGGAAACGAGATCCGGTCGCGTCCCTTCGCGCACAAGCCTACCGTCCGTATGCTCATGAACCACACCTCTCTCATCGACTGGGGCGGGACGTTTTCAAGACAGTATAAAAAAATCACTCCCGAACAGTTTGCCACTCTCGACGGGAGCGTCGGCTTCTATTCCTCGCTGATCCTGAAAAAGGAGCCGGGCTCGTTCCACAGCTACAGCGGCACCGTCGCCTTCGACGTCCTCGCCGGTATCGTTTCCCGCCTCTCCGGGATGCCGTATGAAGATTTCGTGAGAGAGCGCCTGACCGAGCCCCTCGGGATGAAGGACACGGCTTTTGCTCCGAGCAAAGAGCAGTGGGAGAGATTCGTTGAGATGCACGACTACAAGGACGGAAAGGCGGTCTCCGGCGAGGTCGTCCCGGACTGCGTCTTCTGCGATTACCCCGTCACCCACGCTCTGGGCGGCGCGGGGCTCTTCGGCAGCGTCAGGGATTACGCCGCGTTCGCGTATATGCTCATTGACGGAACCTGCGGCGGGAAGAGATTCCTCTCTCCCGAGGCTGTAAAACTGATGAGCACGCCCGAATATCCGACCCTTTGGGGCAGTTCTCACTGCTGGGGACTCGGCGTCAGGGTCGTCGACGGCGTCTCGGACTGCTCGAGCAAGAGGCTCCCCCTCGGATCTTTCGGCTGGAGCGGCGCTTTCGGCACGCATTTCTGGGTCGATCCCGCCGACCGCCTGATCGCCGTCTACATGAAAAACTCGCACTTCGACGACGGAAGCAGCGCGAAGACCTCCGCAAATTTCGAGATCGACGTCACTTCCTCCCTCGTCTGACCCCGAAATCAGCTCGAGAATTTGCCCCGGCAATTTAACTTCTGCTCCTTTTCACTCTTCTCTCTTCACTTTTCACTTATTCCACTCGGTAACGCTTCTTCTCCCTCCCGAATAAACTTTCAGGGGGTGACGGCGTGGAAAAGAGCGTGAAAATATCACTGCCGGACGGGAGAGAGGCTCGCGAGATACGCCTGAAGGAGTCTTTCGGCGGCGAGATAATAAATATAAGATATCCCGTCATCCCGTTTTTTCCGTCGGTCGGCGATATATGCCGCGAGGCGGCGCGGCTTGTCAGTGAGAACGCGAAAAAGAAACTCGAGAGCGCAGTCATAAAATACCGCGTTTATTTTTCGGGTGAAGATCTTTTTGTCGAGCTGTCGGGCTTTTTCGGAAAGAAAGCGGACTGCAAAATGAAAAAGATAGCCCTTTTGAAATTCCGGGACGGGGAGTTTGTTTCGGCGCGCCGTCCGCGCCGCGTCGCTATTGACAAAAAGCGCTCCGTTTGATAAAATAATAAAAAAATATATCCGTAACAAGTTTTGTTTGTTTGAAAGGAAAGACTGTCCGATATGGAACTTTTCGTCAGCAAATTCGGCGGCTCCTCGCTCGCGGACGCCGAACAGTTCAAAAAAGTCAAGAGCATCGTGACCTCCGATCCCCGGAGGCGCTTCGTCGTGCCGTCGGCGCCCGGCAAGCGCTCGAAGGGCGACGTCAAGGTCACCGATATGCTCTACAACTGCTATGATATGCTCTCCAGAGGCGAGTCGATCGACGAGGCGTTTTCGGGGATCGAGGACCGCTACCGCTCCATCATTTCCGATCTCGGTCTGTCGCTCTCTCTCGAGGAGGATTTCGTCAGCATCAAAAACTGCTTCATCGCCCGCGCCGGAAGGGACTACGCCGCCAGCCGCGGCGAATACCTCAACGGCAAGGTGCTCGGGGAATACCTCGGCTTCGAGTTCGTCGACGCCGCCGAGGTCGTCTTCTTCAGGGAGGACGGCGTCTTCGACGAGGAGCGCACCTACCGCGTGATGGGCGAGAGGCTGAAAAACTCCGAGGGCGCGGTCATCCCCGGCTTCTACGGCTCCATGCCCAACGACACGATCCGCACCTTCTCGCGCGGCGGCTCGGACATCACCGGCTCGATCGTCGCGAGGGCGGTCGGAGCCGATCTCTGCGAGAACTGGACCGACGTCGACGGCTTTCTGATGGCGGACCCGAGGATCATCGACGATCCCAAGGTGATCGACGTCATCACCTACAGGGAGCTCAGGGAGCTCAGCTACATGGGCGCGACCGTCCTTCACGAGGACGCGATCTTCCCCGTGCGCGGAGCAGGCATCCCGATCAACATCCGCAACACGAATCACCCGACCGCCAGGGGCACGATGATCGTTCCCTTCCCTCAGGCGGACAACGTGCCCGGCGCGATAACCGGGATCGCCGGCAAGAAGGGCTTCGTGGTCGTCAACATCGAGAAGGGGATGATGAACCAGGAGCTCGGCTTCGGCAGAAAGGTCCTCTGGGCGTTTGAAAAGAACGGGGTCAGCTTCGAGCACCTGCCCAGCGGCATCGACACGATGAGCGTCGTCGTCGAGGAGAAGCATTTCGACGAGAGAAAGGAGAGGATCCTCGACGATATATGCGAGCTCACCAACCCCGAGCACGTCAGCGTAGAGCGCGGGCTCGCCCTGATCGCCGTCGTCGGCAGGGGAATGGTCAGCGCAAAGGGTACCGCGAACAAGATCTTCTCCGCGGTCTACGAGAGCGGAGTCAACGTCAAGATGATCGACCAGGGCTCGTCGGAGCTCAACATCATCATCGGCGTCGCCGAGGACGATTTCGAGCGCGCGATGAAGGGCATCTACGAGAAGGTCGTCGGAAAACGCTGACGGGATCCGAAAAAATAGATTGCCCTATCGGACATAAAAAAGGAGCGAAGCGATAGATCATGACGGCGCAGCCGTCAGATCAAGGCGAGGCCGATTCATCAAAAACAGATCGCCCTGCGTTTGAAAACCTCCATTTTGTCTCGCCTCTTCACCGGGGCGAGACAGTTTTTACTGACTAATTACGAATTTTAGTAATCTTTAACTTGACAATTACGAAAAACAGTGATATAATCCGTCGTGAAGACAGTTAAACGAACGACGGTGAAAAGACGCAAAGAAAGGAAAACTACAGGTGAAAAACAAAAACTATCCCGACGTCGAGCAGGCGATCGAGCTTCTCGGGGAGGCGATGCGCGTTCTCGGACCGGCTCACTTTTCTCTCAGGGAGGACATCGGCTGGGTGGTCGACGAGGCGAGAGGGCTTCTCGGCGGGGAAGAGGACGCTGACGCGGACGGCAGTGAGGATTTCGGAGGAATCGGGGATTTTGACGCGACGGATTATTAAGAGGTGATATGAATTGAATCTGAAAGAGTATTTGGGGAGATATTCTGCTTTGCAGACCTCCATAAAAAACGACGAAAAACTGCTTGAACTCATCGAGAGCGGACAGTGCGCCTTCATTCTGAGCCGGATCGCGCAGGGCGGGAGCTTCTGCGACAGCTCGAAAAAGACGCTCTCCGGGATCATCTTCGACTCCCGCGCGCTGAAAAAAAGGATCGCCCACAAGAACAGGCTCTTTGAAAAGTACACTCTGCGCATCAAGGCGGCGTCCGAGCTGATCCAGTCTCCGACTTCCCGAAATTTCGTGATCTGCCGCTATCTCTACGGCTTCAACGCCGAGAAGATCGCCGAGATCAACTACTACAGCGAGAGGCACATCTACCGCCTCGCGCAGACCGCCAACAGAAGACTTTTCCTCGCGCTTCTCAAGGTCATGCCCCGCAGGGCGCCGAGGGAGATCTCGAAGACGTACCGTGTCACCGCCGGGAAGCTCTCGGGCGCGCGCCGCCGCCCGAAACTCACTGTCCCCCGGCTCCCCGCGGCGCTGAGGCGCGCCTGAGGGGCGATCTGTTCCGAAGGAACTGAAAAAACGGTCTTTTTAAGCTCGCGGGAGCGCATCAAAAAATGATTG
Organism: Clostridia bacterium; assembly: GCA_017453605.1. Taxonomy (GTDB): domain Bacteria; phylum Bacillota; class Clostridia; order Oscillospirales; family SIG627; genus SIG685. Next base: position 1,711 of record JAFTEP010000009.1, on the reverse strand, counting down.
ACAAAACGGGCGGGGAAGTGGTATAATCAAAAAAGGATATTATCCAAAAAAACAAGGACAAGGAGAACGAGAATGAAAAAGATCATTTGCGCGCTGATCGCCGTTGGGATGGCTCTGTCGCTCTTCGCCGCCTGTGCGGATCCGAAGAAAACGACCGCCGCTCCTCAGAATCAGACCGGCTCGAACAATCCCGCGCAGACCGGCACTAAGCCCGCGACCGACTCCAACCTCGACGAATGGGGCAGAGAGATCGTCGCCTCCAACATCCCCGCCGACAAGAAATTCGACGGCACTGTCGTCAACTTTGTCGTAGACACCTCGATCGGAAGAGAAAAAGAGCTCTTCGTCGACTCCCTCAACGGCGACCTCATCAACGACGCGGTCTACAACCGCAACCTGAAGGTCGAGGCCGACCTCGGCGTCTCCATCAACTTCATCACCTTCCCGGGCGGCGGCGACAGGAACTTTGCGACCAACGTGTCCAGAGTCGTGCTCTCCGGCACCGGCGACTACGACATCGCGACCGGTTACGCCTACTTTCTGACCGCGGTCATCCGCAACTGGTGCTACGCGAACCTGGTCGAAGTCGAGGACAACTCCTGCCTGGATCTCTCCAAGCCCTGGTGGAACCAGATGTACGTCAATGAAGCCACCTACAACAATCAGATCTACACCATAACCGGCGATCTCGCGATCAACTCCGTTTCCGCCGCCGGCTGCATCTTCTTCAACAAGCGTCTCGCCGACGAGCACCTCTCCGCCTGGGGCGGCACCGAGGGCCTGTACAAGCTCGTCGAGGACGGCGAATGGACCTTTGACAAGTTCACCGAGATCTGCAAGGACGTCTACAACGACGAAGACGGCGACGGCGTGAGAAGCGAGGGCGACTTCTATGCGTTCTCGAGCTCCTGGTCCGGCCCGATCCCGGCGGACGCGTTCCAGTTCGGAATGGACGCCCGCATCACCCGCAAGGATAAAAACGGCGTGCCCGTCCTCGAATACAACAACGCCAGATCCGCCGACGTCGTCAGCAAGCTCTACCACTTCAACGCCGACAGCGCGGGCGTGCTCTACAAGCCCGGCTCCGCTCCGACCGGCTGGTACAACAACGGCGGAGGCATCGTCGAGGGCAAGTTCATCAACGGCACCCAGATCTTCTACGCTTCCAGCATCGCGACCGCGACCGCTTTCAGCGATATGACCGACAACTTCGGACTCCTTCCGATGCCCAAGTACGACAAGGAGCAGGACAGGTACTACACGAGCCAGGTCGACTACTATTCCGCGTTCGCTCTCGCGGCGGACCTTCTCGACGACAGAGCCGATAAGTGCGACGCCGTCGGAACGACCTTCGAAAAGCTCTGCGAAGAGTCCTACCGCTCTGTCGCTCCCAACTACTTCGAGACGGTCATGAAGTACCGCTATCTTCGCACCGACGCCGATAACCTCAAGGACATCAAGATGTACGACCTTATCAGAGAAGGCAACAACTTCAACTTCGGTCTGATCTACTCTTCGATGCTCGAGGACGTTTCGTTCGCATACCGCCACATCATCGGCCGCGACGGCAGCGAGAACGCGACGAGCTACTGGCAGGCAAAGGAAGCCACGATCGCCAGCAAGTTCGCAGCCCTCCTCAACGACTTTGAAGAAGACTGATCTTCAACTTAAGCATATCCTCCGGGCGCGCCGCGTTTTGCGGCGCGCCTTT
>JAFTEP010000097.1 GCA_017453605.1 Clostridia bacterium | reverse complement strand
TCATCAAATACGGGCCGCACGGGCGGTTCCTCGCCTGCCCCGGTTTTCCGGAGTGCCGGAATACCAAGCCGTTTTTCGAAAAGATCGGAGTCGCGTGCCCGTTGTGCGGAGCGGACGTCGTGCTGCGCAGGACGAAAAAGGGCCGCCGCTATTACGGATGCGAGAATAATCCGGAGTGCTCGTTCATGTCCTGGGCGAAGCCGGTCGGAAAGACCTGCCCGAAGTGCGGAAGCTTTCTCGTGGAGCGGGGGAACGCCCTCGTCTGCGCAAATTCCGCCTGCGGATACCGCGAAAAGGCAGAAAAAAGAGAAACGGAAGAATAATTCTACAATTTATAAAAAAATAATGAATTTTTGAAAAAATCTGTCTTTTTCTTGTCTGCCCCCTAATTATGTGATAGAATAGTTCGGGGATCGGAGTGGGACTGCGGCCATTTACGGAGGGATTCGTATGAGCGTTCAGCTGCTGGATAAGACAAGAAAGATCAATAAGCTCCTTCACAACACCAATACGACAAAGGTTGTTTTTAACGATATCTGCTCGGTGATGGTGGAGACGCTCGCCTCCAATATCCTCGTCATCAGTAAAAAAGGAAAAGTCCTCGGCGTCGGGAAGAGCGACGTCGTTCCGGAGATCCGGGAGCTTCTGACCGATCAGGTCGGAGAGTTCATCGACGGGCTCCTGAACGAGCGCTTTCTCGGCGTTCTTTCTACAAAGGAAAACGTCAATCTCTCCACGGTCGGCTTCGAGGGACCGGGGATCCGCGAGTACAAGGCGATCATCAATCCGATCGAGATCGCCGGCGAACGGCTCGGGACCGTGTTTTCCTACCGCGCGGGCGAGCCGTACGACATCGCCGATATCATCGTGAGCGAATACGGGACGACGGTCGTCGGTCTTGAAATGATGCGCTCCGTCGACGAGGAGAACGCGGAGGACGAGCGGAAGATCCAGGTCGTAAAGTCCGCCTTTTCCACGCTCTCGTATTCCGAACTCGAAGCGATCCTCCACATCTTTGACGAGCTCGACGGGCGCGAGGGGATCCTCGTGGCGAGCAAGATCGCGGACCGCGTCGGCATCACCCGCTCCGTGATCGTCAACGCGCTCCGCAAATTCGAGAGCGCGGGCGTCATCGAGTCCCGTTCCTCCGGAATGAAAGGAACGTATATCAAGGTGCTCAACGATTATATTTTCACCGAGATCCAGGAGATCCGCGAGCACCGGAACAAAAAATAAAGATGTCCGCGGGGCGCGGTGAGAGTTCCGCGCGGCGCATTCGCAAAGAGATCATCCGATCTGTCCGGGATACCACTCCCGGGCAGATTTTTTTTGAAAAGAACCTTGACAATAAAGAGGCACGGGAGTATATTAACTCGTAGATGTTAGCACTCCAATAATTTGAGTGCTAACAAATTCGAAAAGTATTATAAAGACAGGAGGTCTTATCATGAAATTAGTTCCACTTGGCGACAGAGTCGTGCTGAAAGAGTTAGAAGCTGAAGAGACCACCGCTTCCGGCATCGTCCTTCCGGGACAGGCGAAGGAAAAGCCGCAGCAGGCGGAAGTCGTTGCGGTCGGCCCGGGCGGCGTGATCGACGGCAAGGAAGTGAAGATGGAAGTCGCGGTCGGCGACCAGGTCATCTATTCCAAATACGCGGGAACCGACGTGAAGCTCGGCGAGGAAGAGTTCATCGTGGTCAGACAGTCGGATATTCTGGCCGTTGTGAAATAAGTCAGATCGAGATCGAACGTCTTTTTGAGACGTTGATATAAGACGCAGGAGGAAAAAATATCATGGCAAAAGAGATCAAATACGGCATTGAGGCCAGAGAAGCCCTTCAGCGGGGCGTCGATAAACTTGCGGATACCGTGCGCGTGACGCTCGGCCCGAAAGGCAGAAACGTAGTTCTTGAGAAATCCTTCGGATCCCCGACGATCACGAACGACGGCGTGACGATCGCGAAAGAAATCGACCTCGAGGACGGCTTTGAGAACATGGGCGCGCAGCTCATCAAGGAAGTCGCTTCCAAGACGAACGACGTGGCCGGCGACGGCACCACGACCGCGACGGTTCTGGCGCAGGCGATGGTCCACGAGGGCATGAGAAACCTCGCGGCAGGCGCGAACCCGATCATTCTCCGCAAGGGCATGCAGAAGGCCACGGACGCGGCCGTCGAAGCGCTTGTCAAGATGAGCAAGCCGGTCAGCGGAAAAGAGCAGATCACGCGTGTCGCGGCGGTCTCCTCCGGTGACGACGAAGTCGGCGCGATGGTCGCGGACGCGATGGAGAAGGTCTCCAAGGACGGCGTCATCACGATCGAAGAGTCGAAGACCATGCAGACCGAGCTGGATCTGGTCGAAGGCATGCAGTTCGACCGCGGCTACATCTCCGCTTACATGTGCAACGATATGGAGAAGATGGAAGCAAACCTCGAGGAGCCGTACATCCTGATCGTCGACAAGAAGATCAGCTCCATCCAGGAGATCCTTCCCCTGCTGGAAGAGGTCGTGAAGAGCGGCGCGAAGCTCCTGATCATTGCTGAAGATGTGGAGGGCGAAGCCCTGACCACCCTGATCGTCAACAAGCTCCGCGGCACCTTCAACGTTGTTGCAGTTAAGGCTCCGGGCTACGGCGACAGAAGAAAAGACATGCTGCAGGATATCGCTATCCTGACCGGCGGCACCGTGATCAGCGACCAGCTCGGACTGGAGCTGAAGGATGCAAGAATGGCTCAGCTTGGCCGTGCGAAATCCGTCAAGGTCACCAAGGAGAATACCGTCATCGTCGACGGCCTCGGCGACAAGGCAGAGATCGAGGCGCGAGCCGCACAGATCAAGGCACAGCTTGCAGAGACCACTTCCGATTTCGACAGAGAAAAGCTGCAGGAGAGACTTGCAAAGCTGTCCGGCGGTGTAGCAGTCATCAGAGTCGGTGCTGCAACCGAGACCGAAATGAAGGAAGCAAAGCTTCGTATGGAAGATGCTCTGAACGCAACCAGAGCAGCAGTAGAAGAGGGCGTAATCTCCGGTGGTGGTTCCGCTTACATCCACGCTTCCAAGAAGGTTGAGAAGATGGCAGAAAAGCTGACCGGCGACGAGAAGACCGGTGCAGAGATCGTTATGGCTGCTCTGAAAGCGCCTCTGTTCTACATCGCTTCCAACGCTGGCTTAGAAGGCGCTGTTATCATCAACAAAGTTTGCGAGTCCAAAGTCGGCACCGGTTAT
>JAFTEP010000096.1 GCA_017453605.1 Clostridia bacterium | reverse complement strand
TTCCGGTCCGAAGATCTCGACGATCCTTCCGCGCGGAAGTCCGCCGATGCCGAGCGCCAGATCCAGCGAGAGCGAGCCGGTCGAGACCGCGCTCACTGACATTTTTCTGTTCTCGCCGAGCTTCATAATGGAGCCCTTGCCGTATTTTTTCTCTATCTGGCTCATCGCCGCCGAAATCGCCTTTTTTCTGCCCTCCGCGAGGTCCGCGTCGGCATCCTGATTTAATTTTTTCTCTTTTTCTTTCGCCGCCATTTTCTCTTCCTTCTGATCCCTTCAAAGATCTTAAAAAAATTCTTATCATCCGGGCTCGGGTCCCTTTTCGTCCCCCGCCGCGGCGCGCGCGATCGGCGCGGTCTTGCCGCCGGGATTCAAAAACCCCTCGCCCGTATAAATTATATCACAAAGCTGTAATAAAGGCAATATCCCCGAGGCTCTTTTTTTTGCGCTTAAAATATATTTGTCAGCCTTTTATGACAAGTTTTTTCTTGACTTTTCTCCGGCGTTGTGTTTAAATTATACTGTAAGACAAACTTTATCGTTTCGGGAGCGCAAATGAACGTCACGACCCTCACCCTCTGTCCCGCAGTCGACGTGCACTGCAAAGCCCAAACTTTCATCGCCGGGCGCGAAAACAACGCCGTCATCACCGACCGTGACGCCGGCGGAAAGGGCGTGAACCTGAGCCGCGCGCTGAACTCGCTCGGCTTGAAAAACACCGCCGCCGTCGTCCTCGGAGCCGACGACGAGAAGGAGTTTTCAGACTGTCTTATCCGCGACGGGGTGAACGCCGAAAAGATCGTTTATCCGGGAAAGATCCGCACGAATATCACGGTCCACGCCGAGTGCGAAACGCGCCTCAGCTTCGACGGCTTTTCGGTCGACGCTTCGCTCTGCGAAAGGCTCGCTCCCGTCTTCAGAGCCCTTGAAAAAGGCGATTTTCTCACCCTCACCGGCAGACTTCCGCCCGGCTGTCCGAAAAAAGAGCTTTCCGAAGCCGTTTCAGAACTTGTCGGGCGCGGAGTGAAGCTCGTTTTGGACTCGAACTCGTTTTCGACGGAGGAGGTCTTCGCGCTCGGGCCGTATCTCATAAAGCCAAACCGCGAGGAGCTCGCGCGCTATACGGCCAAAGAGCCTGAAAGCGTCGAGGAAGCCGCCTTGGCAGCCGAATGTATCAGAAAAAACGGGGTCGAAAACGTGATGGTCTCGCTCGGCCCTCTCGGCGCCTGCCTCGCCTGCCGTGAGGGCGTGTTCTTCTGCGCCGCGCCGGACGAGCCGCCGGTCTCCACGATCGGCGCGGGAGACAGTTCTCTCGCCGGATTCATCTTCGCCGAGGCGAATTTTCTTCCGTCCCCGGACCGCCTCAGGGCGGCGGTCGCATCGGGAAGCGCCGCCTGCCTGCAGAGAGGCACCCGTCCCCCTCTGAAAAAGGACTTCGACAGGATCTTCGCGGAGGCAAAAACCGAAAGGATCCGGGATAATAAAACTTAAAGGAGAAGCGCCATGACCCTGAAACAAAGATCCGCTATCGCCCAACTGTTCAAATTCGCCGGTCTGGAGATCGTTCTGATCGGGTTTTCGTTCGGAGCCTATTATCTTGCGGACTTTCTTCTCGCGGCGCACAACACCGTTTTCACGATCCTGAGCGTCGCGGTCATCATCGCCGGGGGCATTGCGGCGATATGCGCGGTGTTCGCGCTGCCCTGCGCCGTCGCGGAGGACGAATTCGAAATGAAAGCCTACGTCGCCGTGCCTCTCATCCTGCTTTTCGGAGCGCTCTTTATCGTCATTCCCGTCGGACTTCTGATAAGAGCCTTCAGCACGAAAAAAGAAAAGGTGGAAAAATGAAATGACCGGTACAGCTTTCGACGTCTCCGGCGCCGTCTTCCGCGCCGAAGCGGAGACGAAAAAACAAAAAAAGAACTCTCTTGCCTACAGGATCATCGTCCCGGTCGCATCCGTATTGTTTTTTGCGGTCTTCATCGCTTTCTCGTTCGGCGCCGCCGAGAGCTTTTTCCCGAACGGACTGCCCGTCGTCTCGGCTCTCTGGCACGTTTTCAGGAACGTTTCATCGCCGATCTTCGATATCTCAAAATGGTACTGGTTCTTAGCCGCCTGGGCTTTTTTCCAGTTCGTTTTCCCGATCGCCGTCTCGCTCGTCATCTTCCTTGTCGTCAGGCTCTCGTATAAACCGGCCTACGCAAGTTACGCCATCGACACCTCCTCCGACAACCTTTCAAAGCGTCTTTACGAGCGCGCCCGCTCTTTGCTCGGATACCGCTGGATAGATCCGCGCTTCGTTCTGCCCGCCGCGCTTCTCACTACGGCGCTTGCGATCTTCTTCGCCTCTGTTTCAGACGCCGGACCTCTCGTCGGCTCTATAGAGGAGATCCTGCCCGCGAACGCCGACGCCTCCTACTACTTCGCGCTTTTTTGCACCCTCATCCTCGCGGTCTTATGCCTCGGGATCTTGATCGGAGCCTATTCCTGCCTGATGCTCCTCACGCTCAGAGTCTGCGAGGCTCCGACCCTGCCGCAAAAGAAAAAGAACTCAAAATTTGCCGCCGACTGCAAGAACTACTGGCAGACGACCGACCCTGTCGAGATCGCGCGTCTCGAGGAGGAAAGAAAAAAAGAACTCAGGCGCTATGAAAACAGTATTCGCGCCGACGGTTCCCTGACGAATTCCCCGACCGGAGCTTCCTCTTCGGACGGCTGCGTCCAGACGGACAGGGATCTCGACCTCGATCAGGCGTCCGGGGTCTATTCCTACAATCCCGACTTCCCCGACAACTATATCGACACCACCGATATGTAAATATACCGCAAATTAATTAAGAGGAGTAAAAAATGGACAAGGCGAAAAACAGGCTGGAATACGCCGGAGAAAAAAAGAAGTTTTACGACGAGGTCGAGAGCTGTTCGAAGTTTCTCGAAGAACGTCAGCTCAAGGACCGCTTTCTGTGGAAGAGGTTCGCCGATCAGTTCAGGGAACAGATCGACGCCTCCAACAAGGGCTGGAGAGGCGAATACTGGGGCAAGATGATGCGCGGCGCCTGTCTCGTCTGGCAGTACACCAAGAGCGAGGATCTGTTTGAAGTCATCACCGACGCCGTGAAGGATATGCTGACGGTCGCCAAGGAGGACGGCAGGGTCTCGAGCTACGAGCGCGCGAAAGAGTTCTGCGGCTGGGACCTCTGGTGCAGAAAGTACGTGATCCTCTCTCTCGAATACTATCTTGACATCTGCCGCGACAAAGAGCTCGAAAAAAAGATAATCTCTTTCTGTTCCGGCGCCCTCGACTATATCTGCGAGCGCATCGGCGACGGCAAAATAAAGATCACCGACACCTCGACCGCCTGGTTCGGGATGAATTCCGCTTCCATCCTCGAGCCGGTCGTAAAGCTCTACAGGATCACCGGAAAAGAGAGCTATCTCGCCCTCGCCCGCCACATCATCGCCTCCGGAGGCTCCGGCGTCGCGGACATCTTCGCTCTCGCCCGCGAAAACAGGGTCTATCCCTATCAGTACGGGGTCTCGAAGGCCTACGAGATGATCTCCTGCTTCGAGGGTCTTCTCGAATACTACCTCGTGACCGGGGAAGAACAGTATAAAACGAGCGTTCTTAATTTCGCGAACGCCGTCGTCAACAGCGATCTGACGGTGATCGGCTCCTGCGGCTGCACCCACGAGCTGTTCGACCATTCGACCGCGCGTCAGACCGCCTACTACGAGGGCATCATGCAGGAGACCTGCGTGACGGTGACATGGATGAAGTTCTGCTCGAGACTTCTGGCGCTCACGGGAGACTCCTCCTTCGCGGACCTGATGGAGCAGTCGTGGTACAACGGCTATCTCGGCTCCCTCAACACCGAGGGCTGCACGTGCGGATATATCAGGGACAAATTCGCCTCCAAAGTGCCCGCCGGGACCTTGAAGGACATCTTCTTCCCCTTCGACAGCTACAGTCCGCTCCGCTCCCGCAGACGCGGCGACAAACCGGGCGGGAGCCAGCTTCTGAGCGACGGCAGCTATTACGGCTGCTGCGTGTGCATCGGCTCCGCCGGCGTCGGTATGTACGCCTTGAGCGCTCTCATGAAAGACAGCGACGGCTATTATCTCGAATTCTTCGGCGACGCCGACTTTGAAGATGACGGCGTGAAGATCTCCGTCCGCGGAAACTACCCGACAAACGATTCGGTCTCGATAAAAGTCTCCTGCGCTTCTCCCAGGCGCTTCAAGCTGAGAGTCAGGATCCCCGGCTGGAGCGAGGGCGGGACCTTCTTCTCCCCCGCGCCCGACCTCTGCGTAAAGGGTTACGCCGTCTACGACAGGCAATGGTGCGGCGAGAGCGTCGTTTTCGTCCGCTTCGACTTCTCCGTCAGGGAGATAAAGCCCGTCGAGTGGGAAACCGACGTCCTCTACACGAATCTCACGGCTCACGACGGCATCTACTCGGTGGAAGCCGAGAACGTCGTGCGCGACCCCGACGACTCCAATTTCGTTTCGTTCGCCGCGGGTCCTCTGATGCTCGCCGCCGAATGTAGCCCCGACGACGTCTTCACCTTCGCGAGGGACTCCAAAGGCGCGGTGAAGTCTTCTTCCGCCGATCCCGGAAACGCGCTCCTGGCGCGCCGCTTCACGGACAAAGACGGCAAAGATTTCATTCTGTCCGACTACGCGCACCTCGGCAGGGACTGGGCGACTCCGATCGCCGTCTGGCTGAGGACCGCTCCGGCTCCGAAAAATGAATGAGAACGTAAAACGGTTAAAAGAAACCTGCGATCTTTCCGACGGCGCTCTGAAAGTGCTCTTTGCCGGGGAAGCCGACGAAGAACTCCGCGCCGCCGCAGACGAAGTGCGCCGCGAGGTCTACGGCGACGCGGTCTATATACGCGGGCTGATAGAGATCTCCAACATCTGCCGCTGCGACTGCTGCTACTGCGGGATAAGAAGATCGAACGCCAAAGCCGACAGATACCGTCTGACGGACGCCGAGATCCTCTCCTGCTGCCGAGAGGGACACGCGCTGGGATTTCGCACCTTCGTCCTTCAGGGCGGCGAGGACGGCGCTTTCACAGACGAAAGACTGACCGCGCTGATACGGGAGATAAAAAAAGAATTTCCCGAAGACGCCGTGACGCTTTCTCTCGGGGAACGGAGCCGCGAAAGCTACGAAAAACTCCGCGAGGCGGGAGCGGACAGATACCTTCTGAGGCACGAGACCGCCTCTCCCGCCCACTACGCCCGCCTCCATCCGGCGTCGCAGACCTTAGAGAACCGGAAGCGCTGCCTTTTCGACCTGAAAGATCTCGGTTATCAGGTCGGGAGCGGCTTCATGGTCGGCTCTCCCTATCAGACGCCCGACGATCTCGTCGCGGATCTGCGCTTTTTGAAAGAGCTTTCTCCTGATATGATCGGCATAGGACCGTTTATACACCACCGGGACACACCGTTCGCCGGATTTCCCGACGGCTCTTTGGATCTGACGCTGAGACTCATAAGCATCCTCAGGCTCATGTTCCCTCACGCGCTGATCCCGGCGACGACCGCTCTCGGCACCGTCGCTCCCGACGGCAGGGAGAGGGGGCTGAAAGCCGGAGCGAACGTGGTGATGCCCAACCTCTCGCCGGCATCGGCGAGGAAAAAATACGAATTATACGACAACAAGATCTGCACCGGCGAGGAAGCCGCCCAGTGCATAGAATGTCTTAAAAGCCGCGTGAAAAACGCGGGGTATAACATCGTCGTCGACCGCGGCGACGTGAAAAAATGAGATCATCAGGGAGGAACACAATGTCAAGGATCGTTGTTATCACGGGAGCGTCCAGCGGTTTCGGAAAGGCGGCGGCGAAGGCTTTCGCAGAAAAAGGCGACACGGTCGTCATGGCGGCAAGAAACAAGGAAAAACTCGAGGCGGCCTGTAAAGAGACCGGCGGCGCAATGACCTTTTGCACGGACGTCACCGTTCCCGCCGACTGGGAGAGGCTGAGAAAAAGCGTGACCGAAAAGTACGGCAGGATAGATATACTTATAAACAACGCGGGCGGCGGGATCTCCATAAAAGAGGTCGCGGATCAGACCGTGGAAGAGATCGACGCCATCATAAAGCTGAACCTCAGTTCGGTCATCTACGGCTGCAGGGAATTTGCGGATCAGTTCAAAAAGCAAAGATGCGGCACCGTAATAAATATCTCTTCGATCTGCGCCCGCCAGTGCTGGCCGGCCTGGACCACCTACGCCGCCGCGAAGGCCGGAGTTTTGAACTTTTCAAAGGGCTTCTATCTTGAGATGAAGCCGTACGGAGTCAGAGTTTCCTGCGTGATTCCTTCGTCCGCGAGCACCGGCTTCCAGAGCGCTTCGGGGATAGGCGAGGTCAACGACCTGATGAGTGCGGACGATATCGCCCAAACGATACTTTACGTCTGCGATCTTCCTCAGCGCGCGGTCGTCGAGGACGTCACGGTGTTCGGGATCGACAAGGACATCTGTC
>JAFTEP010000095.1 GCA_017453605.1 Clostridia bacterium | reverse complement strand
GAACGCTGATAAAAAACAAATATAAGATAGTGAGGGAAAAGAATGGGGATCATTACTGAAGATTTTCTTTTGAGGACGAAGACGGCGAGGGCGCTGTATCACGAGGCGGCGGAGGGGCTGCCGATCATCGACTACCACTGCCACATCGACCCGGCGCAGATCGCGCGCGACGAGCATTTTGAAAACATCACCCGCGTCTGGCTCGGCGGCGACCACTACAAATGTCGCCTCATCCGCTCCGACGGCGTCGGCGAGGACGAGGTCACCGGCTCCGCGTCCGACCGCGAAAAGTTCGACCGTTTCTCGGCGGTCATTCCCAAATGCGTCGGCAATCCGATGTATCACTGGACGCACCTCGAATTGAAGCGCTATTTCGGCTTCGACGGCGCGCTCTCTCCCGATACCGCCGACGAAGTCTGGGATCTGACAAAGAACGTTCTCGCGGACCTCGGCGTGAACAGGATCATCACCTCGTCGAACGTGAAAATGATCGGCACGACGGACGATCCCGCCGACAGCCTTGAATGGCACAAACAGATCTCTTCGTCCGGCGTCTGCGCCGCCAAAGTCTGCCCGTCATTCAGGCCGGACAAGGCCGTCAACGTCGACAAGCCCGGGTTTAAAGAGTATATCTTGAGGCTTTCAGAAGCGAGCGGCATCGCGATCTCTTCGCCCGACGACGTGAAGGAAGCCCTGAAAAATAGGCTCGATCTCTTCTGCTCGCTCGGCTGCCGCGCAAGCGACCACGGACTCGACCGGATGGTCTGCGTGAAGGCGTCCGAGAGCGAGATAAAAGAAGCCTTCGACAGAGCGATGGCGGGGGAGAAGCCCGACGCGAAAGCCGCCGACGCCTACAAGACCGAGATCCTTTTATTCCTCGGCAGGGAATACGCCAAGAGAGGCGTCGTGATGCAGCTCCACTACGGAGCCCGCCGCAACGTCAACTCGAATATGTTCTCGCGTCTCGGTCCCGACACCGGCTTCGACTGCATCGCTGTCAGCGACAATTCCGAGGCGCTCTGCCTGTTCCTCGACGCGCTCGAAAGCTCGGGAGAGCTCCCGAGGACGGTCGTCTATTCTCTCAATCCCGCCGACAACGCCATGATCGACTCCGTCATCGGCTGCTTCCAGGGGAATGACGTTCCCGGCAAGATCCAGCACGGAAGCGCCTGGTGGTTCTCCGATACGAAAGCCGGGATGACTTCCCAGATTAAGAGCCTCGCCGAGCTTTCGATCCTTTCAAACTTCATCGGGATGCTCACCGATTCGAGAAGCTTTCTGTCATACACCCGCCACGAATATTTCCGCCGCATCTTCTGCGATATCCTCGGCGGCTGGGTCGAGGACGGGGAATACCCGGCGGATATGCCGACGCTGAAAGCTCTCGTCAGGGGCGTGTGCTTCGAAAACGCCGAGAGATATTTCAATATCTGATATAAATAAATAACAGGAGGGAAAACAAATGAAATTCGAAAACGGCGTGATGAAAGACATCCGCATCGCCTACATCGGCGGCGGCTCGCGCGGCTGGGCGTGGGGACTCATGAGCGATCTCTACAACGCCGGCGACATCAGCGGAGAAGTGATGCTCTACGACATCGACGGGAAAGCCGCGAAAAACAACGAGATCATCGGCAATATGTATACCGCGCTCGAGGGCGCGAAAAGCGCGTGGAAATACACGGCGGTCTCCACTCCCGAAGAAGCTCTGACCGGAGCGGATTTTGTCATCATCTCCATCCTTCCCGGCACCTTCGACGAAATGGAGTCCGACGTTCATGAGCCCGAAAAATACGGCATCTATCAGTCCGTAGGCGACACCTCCGGCCCCGGCGGCATCATCCGCGCGATGCGCACCGTGCCCATGTACGAAGAGATCGCAGGATACATCAAGAAGTTCGCTCCCGACGCCTGGGTCATCAACTACACCAATCCCATGACCCTCTGCGTGCGCACTCTCTACCGCGTCTTCCCGCAGATCAAGGCCTTCGGCTGCTGCCACGAGGTCTTCGGCACACAGAAATTCCTCGCCTGGATCGCGAAGGAGCACTTCGGTCTTGAAGAAGATATTCCGCGCGGCGACATCAAGATCAGCGTTCTCGGAGTCAATCACTTCACCTGGATCACGAAGGCGAGCTGGAGAGGGATCGACCTGTTCCCGCTTTACAGAGACTACTGCGAGAAGAATCCCGAGGGAAGAGCCGACAAAGTCCCGATCGACAACAACTGGATGAACAACTTCTTCTCCAGCAACGAGAAACTCAAAATCGAACTTTTCAGGCGATACGGCGTGATCGCCGCCGCCGGAGACAGACACCTCGCCGAGTTCTGCGAGGGCAAATGGTATCTCGAAAATCCCGACCGCGTCAGCGAGATGCACTTCGCCCTGACTCCCGTGAGCTGGAGAAAGGAAGACCTCGCCAAACGCCTCGAAAAAGGAGAGGGCTACGTTTCGGGAAATCTTCCCCTCAAGATCAGGTTCACCGGAGAGGAAGGCGTCAATCAGATCCGCTCTATCGTGGGCCTCAACGATTTTGTCACCAACGTCAATCTCCCCAACGTCGGACAGATCGAAGACCTTCCGCGCGGCGCGGTCGTCGAGACGAACGCCCGCTTCTGCTCGGGCAGCGTGCTCCCGGTCATGGCGGGAAGCGTCCCCAAGCAGATCTATCCTCTCATCGCCCGCGTCTGCGGTCAGCAGGAGGCGCTCAACGAAGCGATCGCCGCGAGGGATCTTGAAGCCGTTTTCAACGTCTTCGCCAACGATCCGCTCGTGACCTGCTCCATATCGGACGCGAGAAAACTCTTCGACAAAATGTGCCTCAATACGAAGAAGTACCTTTCTTCGTTCGGATACTGATGACCCGCGCCGGGAAGGGCGCGGGAGAGAAGAGATAAGAGAGAAGAGTGAAAAGAATATGAAGAACATTTGCCCTCGGCAAATGTTCCGCCGTTTCTCTTCACTCTTCACTTTTC
>JAFTEP010000094.1 GCA_017453605.1 Clostridia bacterium | reverse complement strand
GCTTTACGCAAAGGAGCGCTCCGAGGGAAGGATAAAAAATCCACGGGAAAACATACTCGCGTTTATGGGACTCGGAGAAGGAATCATACATCTGAACACCACTCGCGTGGTGAAAAAAGACCCTACCGACGCCTTCGAGTTGTCCGAGGCCGAGACCGAGGCGAGGCGCCAGGTCCTCGAAATGTTCGTTTTTCTAAAAGAAAATTCAGCGGCGTGCAGGAACGCACAGCTCGTTTACGTCGCGCCGGGCGTGGGGATAAGGGAAAGCAGGAAGCTGAAGGGCGTTCACGTTCTGAGCGCCGAAGAGATAAAGAGCCTGACCGTCTTCGACGACACGATCGCCGTAGGGAACTACTCGATAGACATCCACAATCCTACCGGCACGGGTACCACGATATACGACTTCAAGGACGAGGAATACTATTCCATACCCTACCGCAGCCTGCTTCCGAAGGAGTATTTCAACCTGCTCGTCGCCGGAAGATGCCTTTCGGCAACTCACGAGGCCCAGTCGGCGGTGCGCATAATGCCGATCTGCGCCTGCCTCGGACAGGCGGCGGGCGTCGCCGCGGCGCTCGCGAAAAAGACGGGCAGAGACGCCCACACGTTGGACACAGGGCTTCTCAGGGAGACGCTTCGCGGGCTCGGAGCCGTACTGGAGTTGAAAAAAGCAGATGACGGGAATTGAAACGCCGGAAGTGATAATTCCGATAAATCTCGACGCCAACCGGACAAGCCGCGCCGACGCGGCGCGCGTCATCCGCCGGCAGCATGACAGGTTCGGATTCGCCTCTTTCTGCCTTTGCCTGCCCGTCGGAGGCAGGAGAAACACGGGATATCCTCCGAGGGAATACTTTTCGGAAAAGGCGGAGCTTTTCAAAGAACTGAAAAAAGAGCTTTCACCCGAGGGGATAAGGCTTGGGTGGTGCAACTGTCTGACGATCAAATCCGGAGATTCCGAAGGATTCGAGAAGATCGTGAAACAGGACGGAAGCCTTCACCCCTTCGCCAACTGTCCGCTCGGCGAGACCTTCAGAAAGCGATTTACGGAAGATACGGCGTTGTTCTGCGAAACGGCGGAACCTGAATTCGTCTTTTTTGAGGACGACTTTTCCCTTTCCGCCGCCGACGGCTGTTTCTGCGAAAAGCATATAAAGCTGTTCTGCGAAAGATTCGGGACGGAGATCTCGAGGGAAGAGCTTGTCCTGATATTGAACAGACGGGAAACACGCGACGTTGAGACGATAAGAAAATGGCGGGAATTCACAAAAGACACGCTGGTGGATTTTTCCCGCGCGATCCGGGAAAAAGTCGATGAAAAAACTCCCCGGATCCCCATAGGGTTATGGCAGAGCGGATGCGACGTGCTCGACGGCTGCTGTACCGAGGACGTATGCAGGGCGCTTGCCGGAAAAAACAACGTTCCTTTCGCGCGTCTCGCCGGATCGGATTATTCCGGGCTGAAAGCCAACAGCATACCCCGGATACTCTATCACGCCGTCGGCTTCAAACAGCACGTAAAAGACTTTCTGTGTTACGCGGAAGCCGACGCCTTCCCGCATACGCGCTTCTTCACCTCGGCGAAATCCATAGTCGCTCTGACCGGAACGGCTTATTCCTGCGGCTTTGACGGCGCCGTTTTACACACGCTGCAGCAACTCGACGATCCGGACGAGGACGAAGGCTTTTCGCGAGAGTATGCGCGGGAAAGAAAGCGTTTCGATCCGCTGTGTTCGCTGGTAAAAAACTGCCGGATCAAGGGGGTGCAGATCCCCTACGATCCCTTCGCCTACTCTCTCAACGACCGCTGGCACGCTCCCCCGCTCTGGACAGAGAGCGTGTCCCGGTTCGGGATCCCTTTCACCACCCAAGAAGCGCCGGTGCGTTTCTGGGACGCCGCCGCGGCGCTCCGGTTTGACGGCGAACAGATCATCAGGGCGCTCTCCGGCGGTCTGTTCCTTGACGGAAACGCCGCGAAGATACTCTGCGACAGAGGTTACGGCAAATACCTCGGCGTCAGGGTCGGAGAAGACGTGTCAAAAAACCGGAAGCTCCGCTTCGATCTGGCGGCAAGAGAGATAATTTGCGAAGGCTTTACAAAAGAGGACCGAAAAAGGAATATGTTTACCGCCTGGATGTACTCTCCCGGCGGGAACGGGATCGCAAGGGAGCTTGTTTCGGAAGGAGCCAAAGCCGTCACCGGAATATACGACTGCGAAAACAGATTCATAACCAACGGCATGACGTTTTTCAAAAACTCTCTCGGCGGCAGTGTCGTCGTTATGGGGATGACGCTTGAAAACAATCGGTCGGGCTCGCTGTTCAATTACCGCAGGAAACGGATAATACAGACTCTTATGAAAAGATGCGCCGACTTTGTTTTTTACGAGTGCGAGGCGCCGGACGTGTCCGTCGTCGAAAACGAAGCCTCCGACGGCGCGGACTTCAGGGAGCTTATTACTGTGACCAATCTCTGCGGGGATACGCTCGGGCGGATCGTCCTGCACGTCCCGGAAACCTTCAAAAACGTGACTGACGTGGAATATCTCGACCGCGGAGGACGCCGGAAAAAAGCCGTCTTTGTTACGGAAGGCGACCGTCTTATCGTCCGCCGCTCTCTTTCAAGCTGTGAACAGGCCTGTCTGCTGATAAGCTGAAAACAACTCCCCGGACCTCAAGGGATCTGAAGTCCGGGGAGTTCCCGTTTTTTTAACAAAAGTTATCCTCAGAGCAGCGAACGGAAGTTTTTTATACGCGAGAAGGCGATGCAGTTGGAATTATGGTGAGTGTCCGACTGGTTGAAGCCGAGCCTGAGGAGCATGACTATATCCTCTCCGTCGAGATCCCAGTCCGGGTACTGAAGACCGACTTTGGCGGGATCCATCGTGTGATAGTCGAAAAGCCTCTTTGCGACGCGCCAGGAACGGAGGTCCTTTGATACGGCGAGCGAGATCACCGTGCGTCCCCAGGACTCCTCGAGGCTCTGTTCGGTGCCGATCATTATATAGTATCCAGTCACGGGGTCGAATTTGACGCAGAATTTGGAGTTGCTCCCGAGGGCGCAGTCGGAGATAGAGTTGAACTTATACGGCGCGGCGGGATCGGCGGGATCGACGTCGAAAACGATCACTTTCCCGGTTTTGGGATCTGCCTTGAAAATATCCATTCTGTATAGCGCGTGAAGCGAGCCGTCGGGAGAGCAGACGAAATTGCCCTCTATGCCCGCTCCGGGACAGTCGAAGCCCGGACCGGCGTTCAAGGGCGCGCCGGGCCACGACGGGTCGTATTCGCGAAAATCCGCCATCTCCCAGCTGGCCGGATCGAGAAGATCCGAGCCGGAGGGAGCCGAGATAAAGCTCATCCCGAAGCCGGTCTTGTCCCATCTTCCCGAAGCGATCGGGATCCAGAGCCTGCCGTGAGCCTCGACGACCGAGCCGGGAGCGCTGTGATAGCCTCCGCGGTAGCAGGCGAAAAAGAGCGTGGAGGGAGCGGTCCAGTTCTCGCCCTCGTCGTCGGAGCGGCCGATCATGACGTTTCCCTGACCGTTCGTGCCGGAGAACATATAAACCTTTCCGTCGTGGATGAAGAGCCTGCCCCAGTAGCAGGGGAAAAGCTCTCCGAGCCAGTGCCAGCTCTCGCCGCCGTCGTCCGAACGGTAGAGAAGGCTCAGGCAGGAATACTCCTCGTGGCCGCAGAAAACGTCGAGAGACGCGAGAAGTCTCCCTGAAGGGCATCTGACGATGGAGGGACCCGCGACGAAATTGCCGGAGAAGATAAAGGCGGTGTCGTCGGGATGAAGATAACAGACGGGGACGTCGCAGGGCATCTTTCCGGTGCGCACGAGCCGCGTGACGCTTTCGCCGGAACAGGTTCTCGAAAGAGTGACTTCATAATCCTGAAGATCTTCAAGATCCGATACGCAAAAACTCTTCGGAGCGGGCGAAAGGGTGCGCAGAACTTTGTCTTCTCCCCTCTTTCTGACGGTGACGGTATGATCGCCGTCGAAGCCGTTGTCGATCCACTGGACTTCAACAGAGCCTTCTGCGGGAACTATGCGCGT
>JAFTEP010000093.1 GCA_017453605.1 Clostridia bacterium | reverse complement strand
GTCGTCATCGTTGCGCTGTGTGCGGATATCATGCAGAGCACAGCACGCTTGTACAGCACGTCCAACAGCCGCCGCGGGAAGGATCTTTCTCTTGTAGCGCCTCAAAGAATCCGACCACCAAAACGGATCCCAGGTCGCGACGTCGCAGAGCTCCGGACCTCCGAAGGGCAGATGGAGGCTCCAGATCTTCACTCCGGTCTGTTCCTGCCAGAGGGGCAGCTTTTCCCAGATCTCGTTCGGGCCGTCGACACCGAAGATCTCGACGACGTCGATCCCCGCCTCGGCGGCTTTCTTCAGGTACTCTTCACCGACCAGTCCGACGGAAAAGCCGGTCTTCCAGTTTCTTCTGTCTGTCATCTGTTCTCCCCCCTCTCAAAGCCTGTTGAGCAGTTCGTGATTTTTCTTCACGTCAGCCCATTCGACGGAGTCCCGGTCGATCTCGTAGAGGAACGGTCCGGAATAATCCGCCGCTTCGAGGTCGCTCAGAAGCTGTTTCCAGTCGATCTTGCCCTGCATTGGCATCCAGTGCTTTTCGTCCTCGAAATCGTAGTCGGAGATGTGGGTCGTGACGATGTATTTGCCGACCTTTTTGATAAACTCGGCGTGAGTTTCGTTGAGAAGATGGTTCACGTCGAAGCATACCCTGATGTCCGGCGCCGCCTGGATGAAGGCGAGCAGCTCGTCGGCGCAGTTGCCGAGGCAGGTCCTCGGCAGGACCTCGACGGCGAGAGTCATCCCGTTGAAGCGGCATATCTCCGAGAGCGCCGAGAGATGGATCGCCGCCGCGGTGAGAAGCGATCTGCGGAAATACTTCGGGATACGCTCTAAGCTCGCGTGGATGACGGCGATCTTCGCGCCCGTCTCGGACGCCTTTTTGATAAGATCGGCGTCGGTGTCGCGGCAGATCTTCCACCATTGGGGATCCCAGCCCGAGGGATCGATGGGTATGTTCCAGTCGAAGGGCAGATGGACGCTCCAGATCTCTACGCCCGCCGACTTTGCATAAGCGGACAGGTTCTTCGGATCCGCTCCCTCTTCAAAACGGGCAAATTCCACGGCCTCGATCCCGGCTTTTGCCGCCCGTTCGAGCGACGCTTCTCCGAGAGCGCCGATGGAAAGCCCGGTCTTCCAGTTTTGTCTGTCGGTCATTTTTTCTCCTCCCCGAAATATCATTGTGATCCGCTTCAATTATAGGATCAGCCGCCCGAAAAGTCAAGCGAAAACAAGAGTTTTCTTCATTTTGCGGCACAAAAAAGCTTCACCGGATCAAAAGTCCCGGTCTTTTGCAAGTAACGATCTAAAATTCAACACGGCGAAAAAACGTAAAATACAAATAAAACCTGAAAAATCACCCGACATCCACTCCTGAGAGTGAATTTCGGGTGAAAAAACATAAGAGTGTCCCGGAAAATCAAAATATTGTCCGGTATTGCGGTCGGACAGCCTCCCCGCCGGTTTCAGACGTAATACTGCGCCCGGGCGTTCCGGAGGCGGTGATACTGCAGCAGAATCGTCACGCGGAGAGGAGGCGGCGAAAACGTGTAGAGCGGGTCGAAAGAGGCGCCGACTCCTGCCGAAAGAACCAACGCGGCGGCGTCAGCCCATCTCTGATCGACGAGGTGCTCGAAGAAATGTGACGGCTGATCCGGCGAAAAAGCCCGGGGAAGCGGGTGAAATCCCGCGGCCCCGGGCATCGCTTTTTTACCATGCCGCGGCAAAATCCGCCTTCCGGCTCACTTGCCGCTCAGCTTTTTTGCCCGCTCGATATATTCCTTGAAGCGCTCCTCTTTTCTGACCGGGTCGAACCATTCCCAGCCGTGGGGCGCGGTCATGCCGTGATACAGCAGCGAGGAGGTGTCGTCGAACAAAAAAACGTCATACAGCGGCTCGAGCGTGCCGTCTGGGAGTTTTATGATGTTCTTTTCCTTTATGACCTTCACTCCGCCGTAGATCAAAGGCTCGCCCGTATCCATCTCTTCTCCGTCCGGGATCGCGTCCCACTTCGGGAACTCTTCAAACGCCTTTTCGAGATATTCGTAGCCCTCGTCCTTTTTGCCCGAACCGAACAGAGCGCACGCGGTCCTGAAAAGAGTGGAGGCGTAAAAGCCGAGCCAGGCGTCGGGGACCTTTCCGGAAAAGTCCAGACCTTCAAGGATCCTCAGCCTGTATTTGTTCCACGCGGCAGCCTTTTCGGGCGCCGCCCAATACCTCGAGGGGCGTCCCAAAAAGTGACAGAGCAGATTGAAATTGTTGACGTCGTGCCTCAGGCGGCTCTCGGCGCGCTTCTTTTCATACCACAGCCTGTCCTCGATAATTTCTCCCTCTATCGCGCCGTAAGAGGTGATCGGAGGCGGCAGGACGCGGATCCCGGCGCGGTCGGCAACGATCACTATATCCCCGTCTGCGTCCCGGACGCAGGTATATTCCGCCCAGGCTGTGAAACCGTCGGTCAGCCCTATCGCGTCGTAGCGCCGCACGAGACCGTCGTCAAAGGGCATATAGCCTTCGCCCGTCCCCTTGAAGGAAGTCAGTTCATAGACCGCCGTTTTCGCGCCGCCGCAGTATTCGTTTTCCGTGCGGACTATCCCGATCCCCTCGGCAAAATAATAGGTCTTTCTGCCGCCGCGATAGAACAGTCCTACGCTCATACCGCTTACGTCGAGGCTGAGCTTCAGGCACTTATTAAATCTTCCCGCCTTTGTTTCGACCGTCCCGCCGTCCGAACAGGTGATCTTTGTTTTAATCTCGCCCGAGTATCCGGAATACTCGACCACCGGTGAGGCGCCGACAAACCATTCGTCTGACCAGACGCAGTTCGCGGCGTCCCGGAGTATGCCATATACGTCGTTGAAGAGAATCGGTTCCTCGGCGGCTCCTAAACCGGAACCGTCCTTCCATTCAAAGCTCCATCGGCAGTTGTATTCCGTCAGATCCGTCAAGCCCTCTTTTTTGACGACAAGGATCCGATCAAAGAAATTCCAGTGACCCGTCGCGATCCGCCCGGGGTTCAAAAGAGCGTCAGTTTCCAACAACCTTCGCGCGACGGACGCCGCCGCCGCGGTGTGCGCCTTTTCCAAAGGCGTCGATGCGAGCTTTTCGGCAAGCGCGATCGCCTCGCTCACGTCTTTAAGCTCCTCGCTGTCGTTGGAGTGGAGCGTAAAATAATCGTCTGCGATACGCTGAGCCGCTTCAGCCCACAAGTCGCCGTCGAATCCGAGCCTTTCGACGTCGAAGCTGGACGTGAAGATGACTTTTTCCCCGTCGGCGTGATCGACGCTCACGCTTAATTGAACTTCAAGCAGGGAGGGTTTTTCGGCAACGAAGGTCCACTCGTTGCCCGCACAGACCGGCAGAAGCCCGTTCCCGCCGCGTATTGTGTACGATCCGAGAACGCGCGCGTCGACGGCGGCGCCGTCGCTGTGTTCTCTTTTCACGATCCCAACGCCTTCCTTATACCAGCAGAGCGTAACGGATTTTCCCGACCTGTCAAGACGCCTCGTTTCCCAGAGACTGCAGCCGCTGAAATTTCCGGCGGGAGTGTCGACGGTCTCGCTGTCGGAAATATGCTTCAGTGTCGTTGAGTCCGATCCCTCGACACTCTCTCCGACGGGGATATCCGCGAAAAAGCGCCCGTCGCACAACGACGACCCGCGGACGACGGCTGTAAGATCCCTGTCGACGCTCTCGAGCCAGCCTTCAAAGACGCTTTCCTCGGACCAGAATCTAAGCTCGCCGTCGATAAAGCGGTATTCCGAAGCGGAAGCTCCGGTGATATATTTGTTTTTCGGCGTTTTCTCATAGTGCTCCGAGAGCCTTTTGTGCAGCTTTACCGCGCGGGGAGCAAGGTACCTTAAAGGCTCGCCGGGAGCGAGTATTTCCGCCGCCTTTTTGTACGCGGCGCCGCCCTCCTCCGCCTTGCCGTCGGAAAAAAGATAGTATCCGAGCCAGAACCATTCCGTTCCGAGAGCTTTTGTGAAGCCCTCCTTTTCGAGGCGCGGGATCTGCTTTGTTTTTATAAACTCCGCTCTCGCTTTTTCGGCGACTTTTGAGTCCTCTCTGCCGACGACAAAGCACATGACCTCTTCGTTTTTGCTTTCCAGAGCCGCTTCGGCGATGCGCGCGAAGAGCGCGTCGTTCTTTTTGCCGGGCAGCCACCACCAGCCGCGCATCAGAACGTCCGCGAGGGCGCTCGATTTTTCTTTGCACTCGGGAAGCTCCTCAACTTCTTTCAAAACCTGTTTATATTCTTTTTCAAAGCCTTTTTTTGAATTTCTGACCTGCCAGAGTTTGAGTTCCTCAACCTTTTTCAGCACACGCTGAACGAGGGTGTCCGTGTATTTTTCATCCATGGCACAAAGCTCCTTTCTGAGCCGTTTTCTGCCGTCGTGGAGCTGTCTTTTTACCGTCCCCTCGCTTACCCGCATACGCTCGGCGATCTCGGGGATCGAAAGATCTCTGTAATAATGAAGATAAATGATCTTTTTTACCTTTTCCGGCAGCTTCAAGAGGCTTTTGCCGACTTCACTTTGTTCTTCTTTTCGCGCGCAGAGCTCCGCCGGATCAAGAGAGGGATCTTCCGGGTTTAACTGACCCTCCGCCGCTTCGAGCGGAAGATACGAGCGGTATCTTGCGATCATATTCCTCGCGCAGTTTGCGGCGATGCGGCAAACCCACGAACAGAACTTTTCCGGCTCACGAAGGGTGTCCAGCTTCATCCACGCGCTGACAAAGGCGTCCTGCGCGGCGTCTTGGGCCATAAAGTGATTTTTAGTGACGTTATGCGCGGCGGCGTTCACTGCCTTCTGACCGCGCGAGACAAGGACGCCGTAAGCGTCCTGATCTCCGGCGAGTGTCAGCATCACGAGAGTTTCGTCCGTTTCGTTCTGACTGTTCATGCGCGCTTTCCTTTCGTTTTTTTCAGGATCCTTTTTTGAGCTCGCATATAAGACACGAAGGATAACAAAAAGGTTGAGTCCGACAGGAAAATATTTCGGATATGATTTATTATACCCCTAAAGAAAAAACAGGGCAAAAACAGCGTAACGGATATGGGAAAGGAAGAGACGGTCCGGAGTTCAAAACTCCGGACTTTTTTGTTGTATATCAATACTTTTTGGTAAATAATGAAACGCGGCAGGGGGCGGGGATGACCACCCGTCCTTTTTTGACATAAAGTTTTTTTCAACAGTTTGTTGAAAATAACTCAACAAATTGATAATTTATGTTGTCTGGCGGCAGGGATATAATCTTATCACACCGGTGAAAATAATAAACGGAATGAAAAAAGATAAATTTGAGCAAAAAAACTGCGTCTGCGCGACGGCAGGACGTTGAACCTCTTGTAATTGGTAAGCCATCCACCTATGCCCATGCCGCGTTCATAACCCGCGAATCTTTTCATGACGCGATCCCTTTATCATTAAAGCGTTTAGTTCTAAAACTCAACGGTCAGATTGTCGTACGATACGCCGAAGCCGAGCTTATCCGCTTCGCGGCAGAGCGTTTCGTGATCCCAGGCGCCGTTGTGCGAGAAGTGATTGACCATCTTCACCGTGTCCGGGCGGATGATCCCGCGAAGTTCGAGCGCGCGGCTCAGCGCGAACGCCTCGTAAAAGCCCATGTGGTTTTTGATCCAGCGCTTCACGCAGCCGGTGCAGTCAAAGCTGACAAGGTCCGCGCTGATCCCCAGCCCCTCGAGGTATTCGATAGTCTGCGGATAGAGATATCCCGTGTCGTGAAGATATAAAAGCCTCTTTTTGTCGCGGACGATGAGATAGACGTAGGCGTCCTCGTCGCGCTTGTGGTTGGCCTTCAGCGCCGTCACTTCAAAATTTCCGATCCTTGTCGGAACAAACGGCGGCAGATATTCGTATCCGACGTTCTCTTCGATCATGTACGGGATCTCGCCGAGTCTTTTTTTGACCGCGGCGTTCCCGTGGAACGTGATCTTTTTCTGTTCGAGCCTTGCGCTGTAGACCTCGCCCTTGTACGCGAGATCGTATGGCGAAAAGTGGTCCGGGTGGGTGTGAGTGACGATGACGTCCTCGATCTTTGACAGCTCGATCCCCGCCGAGAGCGAGTGATAATAAGTGTCGACCGGAAAATCTATCAGAAGCTCTCCGTCGACGAGAGCCTGAGAGCGGGTGCGGACGTTCTTCCCGCCGAGCTCGCGCGCTCTTTTGCAGTTCGGGCATTCGCAGAAGACGGCGGGCCAGCCTTCCGCGGCGGCGGTCCCGAGATAGGTAAGCTTCATATATTCGCCTTCCCGGTCAGAAAGTCGAAGATATCGGGCTCGGCGTAGGCGTTCTCCCACGAATTGTGCCGGACGCCGGGATAGAGCTTGAGTTCGGCGTGTCCTCCGGCGGCGTTCACGGCGTCGACCATGAGCTTCGAGTAGACCGGCGGGACCACGCTGTCGCACTCCCCGTGATAGGCGCGGATCGGCACGTTTTTGAGAAGATCCCCGCGCCACGACAGACCGCCTCCGCAGACCGGAGCCGCGGCGCAGAAGAAGTGCGGATATGTGCAGATCATCTCCCAGGTGCCGAAGCCTCCCATCGAAAGCCCGGTGACGGAAACCCTCTCTCTGTCGGCGTCGAGATCGGCGACGGTGTTGTCGAGAAGCTCCTTGACGGCGACGATCACGTTCGCCCACACGAGCCCTTCGGGGCACTGGGGGCTTAAAGTTATCGCGCGGACGCCGCGGCAGGTCCCGTCGGAAATGAAATACTTACCGACCCCGTGGACGGTCAGCTTCTTTTCGTCGTTCCCGCGCTCTCCTGCTCCATGCAGACCGAGGATCAGCGGCAGCTTCTCTCCCGGAGCGCGGTCGTCCGGGACGGTGAGAAGAAAGTTCATTTCGATTTTCGGCATCAGTGTGCTTCTGAATCTTCCGTAGGAATACATCTTGGTCCTCCTTTTTTTCAGCGCAAGGTTTTTACAGTATCAGAGGGGCGACGAGCTCAGGGAAATCCCGGTAGTCGTCGATCCCGAGGCAGGGGAAATCCGAGACAAAAACGGATTCGTCGTTCCCTCCGGGTCCGTAATCGTCGCCGATGAAAACGACCTCTTTGTGAGCGTATCCGTTTTCCCGGCAGTATAGATCGAGGGCGTTGAACTTGTCGTGCGGAGAGGGCGCCATATCAAATGACGACGAACCCCCGACGAACACCCGGTATTCGCAGAACACCTCGCAGACCCTTTTATATACGGCGCGGCGCTTTGAGCGGTCGGGATCGAAGGCGAGCTTTTCAGAAAGCGGCGCGTCTGTCCCGAGAAGAGGAAAGGTCAGACAGCCCGAGGGATGGAACTGCACGCTGTCGCCGTAAAAAGAGGTGAAACCGAGTTCTTTTCTGAGCATATCCGCTCTTTTTAGGACGCCGGTCCTGTCGCAGGGGAACGCAAGGTCCCTCAGGACGCGCTGCGAGGCGGTGCTTTTGTCGTACACGGCGTACTGCAGACCGTAGTTTCCGATAATGTCTATCGGATAATCGAGCTGCTTATATATCCTCCCTACCTGCCCCGCGCCGACGATGAGAAGTTTATACTTTTCCCCGAGCTTATCGAGAGCAGCGCGGTTAGAAGGGATGAGCGGCGATTTGTGCTGAGTCAGCGTGCCGTCGAGATCCATCGCGACGGTCTTTATCTCCGAAGGATCAAATTTTATCATCAAAGCTCTCCCTTATACAGATCGTAGTTCACCCAGAGGACGGTATAGCGGTCCTTGAGATCCTTCGCCCACTTGACAGCCTCGCGGATCTTCTGTTCGCCGTATTCGGCGGCGAATTCTTTTTTGTCAAAGCCCACCCTCGCAAGCGTCTTTTCTATCTCTTCGGCGGAAGGCGTGTCGGAGAAGATTTTGTGAAGTTCGTCCTCTTTTGCAAGATAGACCGGGAGAAGGTCCCTCTTGTAGCTTCCGACCTTTTCCTGCAGCTCGAAGCAGCCCCCGGCGGAGGTCGAATAGATCCTCTTCACCTCGCGTTCGCATTCCGCCGGATCGCGGTATAAGACGCGCGGGAAGGGCTTCTCGCAAAGCTTCTCGCGGATCCGGGTGGTGACTACGGTCGAATACCCGACGTCTATGCCGTGAGCGAAATAAGGCTTGTCGTCGAGGATGCCCGTTATCTCGAAAAAGTGGGACAGATGGTGCTCCGAGCCGGAGGCAGGACGCGAGGATCCGGCGAAGCTTATCATGATCCCGACCGCGACGAGCGCCTCGGTCAGAGCGGCGACGGCGTCCGCGTCGCGCCTGACGAGCCCGTCGGCGAGGGAGGCGACCTCTTTTACCTGCGCGAGGACCGAATCGTAGATCCGGGGGCAGAAATACTCTCCCGTGACTGCGTGAGCGAGCTTCCAGTCGTTGAGCGCGGAGAACTTGCCGATGACGTCGCCGTAACCGGCGCGGATCATCTCCTCCGGCGCGTTTTTCAGGATCCCGGGATCGGCGAGGATCGCGCGCGGCAGGACCGCCTTGACAGTGACCTTCATCCCGCCGAGGATCATCGCGGCGCCGTCGGAGGCGTAGCCGTCCATGCTCGGCGCGGTCGCGACTATCGCGTAGGGTATGCCCGATCTCAGCGAAACGAATTTGCACAGATCCTGGATCACTCCGGAGCCGATCCCGACGATCGCTTCGATCCCCGCAAGCTCTTTTTCGACCGCGGCGACGGAGTCCTCGTTCGGGACGAGGAGCTTTTTGCCGCTGAAAACGATCTTTCTGACGTTTTTGGAACAAAGCGCGTCCATGACCCCCTCGCCCGCGGCGGCGAAGGTGTTCCCGTCGGCGACCACTAAAACGTTCTTTTCTTTTTCAAAGACACGCGCAAGATTCGCGGCGCAGCCTTTGGAGATCTCAACGAAGGATATGGGGCAGGTATGGCGTCTTCCGCAGACGCAGTCAAAACCTTTTAAAAGTTCGTTCAAGTTCATTTTTTATATGTCCTTTTTGATTATTTAAATAATTATACACCTTATCTCCCCGCGTTTCAAGAGAAATCCGCCGGAAGCTGGCGCTTCCGGCGGAAAAACATATTTGCGGGATGAAATCAGAGCTTGACGACCGCTCCCGAGGCGCTGCTGCGGTAAGCCGCTTCGACCGCCTGCTGGGAAAGGATCGCGTCGAGCGCGGGGACCGGGATATCGCACTCGCCGAGCACGGCTTTCCCGAACGCCTCGACCTCCTTGGTGTAGAGGTTGCCGCCGCCTCCGGTGAGACTGACGGTCTCGGCGGAAGAGCGCGACTGCGAAGCGTCGTAACCGGCGCTGTCGTCGGACGCCCTGAGGATCGCCGTTCCCGCCTCGTCCTGGGCGATGGTGCCCTCGCAGAAGAAGCTTCCCTTTGTGCCGTAGATCTCGAGCTTGCAGACCGCCGCGTCGTCCGGGATGTTGAAATTGGCGTCGACGTAGGCGGTTGCTCCGTTGGAAAGTCTCATCAGCATCGCTCCGGCGTCCTCGACGCCGTATTTGAACACCTGATTGCCGACCATTCCCGAGACCTCGGTGATCTCGAGCCCCGTGATGAAGCGGATCAGATCTACGCAGTGGACGCCCATATCCATGAGCGCGCCGCCGCCCGATTTGGATCTGTCCTGTCTCCATACGCCGGGCATTTCGGGATACCAGCAGGTGAACTGCGCTCTCGCGCTGACGACGTCGCCGAGCTTCCCGGAGGCGATGATCTCTTTCATCTGTCTGTGGAAGCTGTGGAAGCGCATGACGAAGCCCACTCCGAGCTTGACGCCCTTCTTCTCGCAGAAAGAGGCGATCTCTTTGGCTTCTTCTACGTCGAGGCCGACAGGCTTTTCCAAAAAGATATGCTTCCCCGCCTCGGCGGCGGCGAAAGCCTGTTTCTTGTGGCAGAACACCGGGGTGGCGATGTAGACGGCGTCGATCTCGTCGAGCGCGAGAAGCGACGCTTCGTCGGTGAAGCAATACTTTGCGCCGTATTTTTCCTTGCACTTATTCGCAAAATCCGGGTTGACGTCCATCACGGCGACAAGTTCTGCGTTTTCGGCCTTCATCATTCCGGGGAGCGTGCGTCTGTCGGCGATGCCTCCGCAGCCGATGACGCCCCATCTGACCTTTTTCACGGCGAACTCCTTATTTGCCCGCCTTCATCTCGGCGACGGAGTCGAGGATGGCGGTAGCCATGTAGTCGAACTGATCGTCGCTGAGACCGTAGAGCGGCAGGTGTGTGAAGCGGTGATAGAAGGATTCCTCACAGTTGGGGCAGCTCTTCGCGATCGCTTCGATATCGTAGCCCATGTCGGCGACGACCTTGAAGCGGTAGAGCGGACCGAAGTGCGGGATGTTGGTGACGCCCTTCTCGTCGAGCTTCTTCTTGAGCTGCTGGATGTCGCCGCCGGCCTTCTTCGGGTCGATGTTGAGAAGATACATGTGGAACGTGGGCTTGATCCTGTCGTCGCCGAGCTTCTGCGGGATGATCGCGTCGCAGGCGGCGAGACGGGAGTTGAGGTACTCCGCGGCGGCGCGGCGCTTAGCGATGATCTCTTCGTTCCTGGAGACCTGCAGAGCAAGTCCAAGCGCCTGGATCTCGGTGGTGGAGGAGTTCTGAGCCACGAAGGGCTTATACTTTCCGGGGATGGCGGTGATGTTGTAGAGCCAGTCCTTGATCGGAGCGCTGAAGTCGAGACCGAAGAAGCGGGCGCGCTTCATTTCGGGAGCGAAGCCGGGCACGGTCGTGGTGACGATGCCGCCCTCGCCGAAGGAGGTGATGTTCTTGACCTCGTGGAAGCTGAACGAGGCGAAATCGCCGATGGTGCCGATCTTTCTTCCCTTGTAGACCGCGCCGAACGCGTGAGCCGCGTCCTCGAGAACGAGAATATTGTGTTCTTTGGCGAGCTTCATGATCGGATCCATGTCGACCGGATATCCGGCGATATGAACGGGAACGATCATCTTTGTCTTCGGGGTGATCTTTCTGGCGACGTCCGCGGGATCCATGTTCATCGTCAGAGGATCGATGTCGGCGAAGACGAGCTTCGCGCCGACGGAGAGCGGATAAGCCATGGTCGCGACGAAGGTGATCGCGGGAACGATGACCTCGTCTCCGGGTCCGATCCCGGCGTACTTGTAGGCGATCTCGAAGCCGGCGGTGCAGTTGGTGACGAAAGTCGCGCTGTCGGAGCCGAGATAGTCGTTGACGCTCTTTTCGGCGGCCTCGACCTTGGAGCCCAGAGAGAGCTTTCCGGGAGGAGTCGCGATAGCCTCGAGCTTTTTGACCTGCTGCCAGACGTCTTTCAGCGCCTGATCGTACTCGGCGCCCTCGCCCTGCATCAGAAAGCGGATGACCTCCATAAGGTCGTGAACGTTGTAATTCTCGCCGACCGCCGCCCACGGGACGTGGGTCTCGCCGGTATTGTAACGGAAATCTGTAGGCATTTGTTTTCCCCTTTCTTTTTATCGTTTTGCGGAGCCCCGGAGACCGTCCCACGGCGCGCGTCCGCAATGCCCCGTTTACCTGATTCAATTATACCCCGACCTCAGGTTTTATGGAATGTAAAATCGGATATAATATTTATATTTTCGGCCAAGCGGATGATCCGCGCCGAAAACATATTTGCAAGAGGGAAAAGGAAGATGAAAGTTTCTGTTTAGGTTTTAGAAATAATCTCTGAACTCTGTTTTTTCTGTCTGGAAATGACGTTGATCTTTAATCGCAGTTACATTTTAACGTCACTTTTTCTCTTTGTCATGTGCCATAAAAGAAGTCTTGCAAGCTTTGATCCCCGGCAGTCTTCCGGCTGCCGGGGATCGGTGTCAAGACGGAACGCAGACGCTCCGAAAGGTCAATATCTGTGGCTCTTTTTTGTGAACTCGTTGTATTCATCTTCGGTCTTGAAGCAGACGAATTCCTGGCTCGTCGTCATGAGATACTTCCCGTTCATCCCCGAAGGGACCTCATATATCGCCCTCGCGCGGTAGCCCTCGGCTTCAAGGTGCGGCTCGCAATACTCCCAACGGCTTCCGATATGGATCGGGAAATACTCCCCTTCGTCCGCTCCGGGAACGGAACAGCGCTCGAGAAGGCACTCCGCTTCGCACTCTTTGCCCCAGAAGGAAAGCATCTTCACGATCCCGACGCCGGGGGCGAACCAGTATTCCTTCAAGCCGCAGTCCATGTGCGCGTAATTGTCCTTAAAAAACCACCTGTCGTCCTCGCCCTCGGGCTTGTCGACGCGGACGGTGATCTTCCGGCAGCCCGAAATCGTTCCGGCCGGAACGCTGACGCTTCCTCCGTCCGCGACGTCAAAGTGCCGCACAAGCCCGCCGCCGATCTCTTTTGTCTCGGAATAGCCCGGGACCCACTTTTCGTCCCAGAGCTTTCCCGTGTGGATGTCGAGATAGTTGAAGGGTTTGATCCCGAAGATCCTGTCTTCGTATCTGCCCCTCGCCCCGAGACGGTACGGTCCGAAGGAGTTGAGAAATTCCCATTTCACCTTTCCGTCGGATGTCGAGACGGAGAAGGCGTTTATTGACGACGGACAGAAGCGATAGCCCTTTTTCTGATACTCCGAAAATCTTGTCAGCACTTCTATGCCGTACAGCGCGATCCTTGCCGAAGCCTCGTTCGAATTGGCTCTGAGCGCTTTTTTGAGCATCCCGATCGCCTCGTCGATCTTCCAGTCGCCGCAAAGCTCGTCGGCGAGCGCGATATAGAGCGTGGAATCAGTCTCACAGGAAGTCTCGAAGTCCTTTTTGAGCGCCAGGAACGACGGAGCGGAAAAAACGGCCTTGTCGCCGGAGAAGTATTCGATCTTTCTCTCCACGCGCTGAGCGAGCCAGTCGGGAAGCTCGGGATTTACATACGCCCACCTGTTGCCTGCCGCGCAGGGGAAGTATCCCTTGCCGCCCTTTATCTCGTACTCCGAAAGCTCGTATCTTTCAGAGATGGAGCCTTTTACTTCCGCCTTGACTATACCCGTCCCCTTCGCGTACCACAGATCGACCGCGCAGTTCTCGGCGCTCGTCCTGAAGCGCAGGCAGCCGGAGAATTCGCCTGCGGGTACGACGACTTTCTCGTCCGAGGAAACACATTCGAGCGTCGATTTATTCTTTTCGTCGCTCATCCTGTCGCCCGGCTTCATCGAAGGATCAAACAGGATCCTGCGGCAGCGGGCGGCGTAATAGATGAAAAGCGAGAATCTGTCAGAGACGCCGGGCAGACGCAGTTTGACGGAAGAAAAGCCCGGTTCGGAGAGGAGGACCACTCTGTCCCCGTCGAGGATCAGGCTCTCCGCCGTCGAGCGGACGGAGAACATATCCCCGTAGGCTTCGGAAGATATATCTTTCAGATTGCTCAGCGCGGCAAGAGCCGCCGCGCGCAGATCGGCATCCTCCGGGATGAGGCCTGCCGCCTCCGAAAAATCCTCTTTGGCGCCGTCCCTATTACCGAGGCGCATCCTGAACCATCCGCGCCAGAACAGCAGTTCCCCTCTCGCGGCGTCCCCCTCGTCGGTCCCGGAGAACTCTTCGATCTTCGGCATCGCTGTCTTTTCGATGGAACCGAGCGCTTTTGAAGCGTCCCTGATTTTCACAACGTCCTGAATAAGGCAGTCGGCGATCACCCTCGCGTTGGCGCCTTCGGCGGCGGAAATCATTTCTTCTCTTATCCCCGACGCCCTTGCCGCGTCGGTCTCTTCGACGAAGCTCAGCTCGTGGGAGAGAACGGACGCGGTATATTTCTTTTTTGCTTTTTCATCGCCGAGCTCTCCGATAAGTTCTTTTGCCCGGTCGATCTCTCCTTTGAAAGCCGCGTCGTATCCGCCGTGCAGGCAGTAGTAGCGCGCTATTTTTTCTATCTGGTTTCTGATCCTCGTTTCGGGATCCGAAAAAACTCTGTTTTCGTTCATATCTTCAAGTTCCTTTCTTAAAAACTCCCTTGCGTCGTACAGACGGCTTTTGACGGCGTTCACGCTCAGTCCGAGAGACCGGGCGATATCCTTCGCCTTCATTCCCCCGAAATAGTATTTCTCGGCGACGGTCCGTCTCTTTTGCGACAGTTTTCCCATCGCTCCCGCGACCCTTCTTTTCTCTTCGCTTTGAATAAGCGCGTCGAACGGTCCCTGCGCGCCGGAGGCAAGATCGAAAAGTGAGTCGACGTCCTCGTCCGTTCGCCTGAGCGAGCACAGCCTCAACGCCTTTCTTCTTGCGATCGAACAGAGCCACGCGCCGAACTTTTCGGGCGACGAGAGCGATCCGAGGCGGATAAACGCGTCTATGAAGGCTTCCTGAGCCGCGTCTTCGGCGTCGAAGCCGTCGGAGCAGACCCAAAGACATACTTTCAGGACTTTTCCGTAGTATCTTCCGAAAAGCTCGCCGAAAGCGCCGCCGTCACCCGAAAGAGTGTTCAAAACGAGCTCTCCGTCGGTTTTTTCGCCGTAAGGCGTCTTTGATCCTTTCAAAACGCGTCACCTCCCCCTTACTTTTTTGCAGCTGCATAATATAGAGCAAAAAGACCCAAAAAAGGTTTGCCCTCTTTTGAGTTTTTTTGTGTTTTTTTATTCAGAGTTTCAGTTTCTTCTGTCGACGACCGTCTTGAGATAGCCGAACACGGCGTCGGCGATCTCGCGTCTGAAGGGTCTGTCCCCGGAAACGACGCCGTCGTAAACGGGATCTATCCCCTTTTCGGAGGCCATCTTATTGAGTATCCCCACGTTCATGATGACGCGGTCGTGGCAGGCGGTCCTTATCCTGTCCGCCCCGACCCTGCGGGCGCCGTAATCCGAGCGGTCGGCGGCGCCGCCGTAGACGATGCCGACGGCCTGATCGGTGATCACCGCGCGAAAATACTCCCCGAAGGATCCGATACATTCATAGATCAGATCGAGTTCGTCCCGGTCTTCCCGGTTAAGTTCGATCAGCCTTTCGAGAGACGAGGCGTTGAACATTTTCTTTTCTCCTATTTTGTGATCCCAAGAGTTTTTTTGAGATTTTCGCGGATAGATTATCATATAAAGCCTCAAAAGTCAAGCCCTGTCGGGACGCCTCTTTTTTGCCCGTTTGCCCCCTCGTTTGCGGCTCCGTCCGCCCGGCTCTTCACGAAAACCGAAGCTTTTTTTGTTTTTATATTGCTATTTATTTGAAAATATGGTATATTTTTAAGCGGAAAGGTGTTTGATGGTATTTATGCGGCATAAGAGAACGTTCTAACGTTATCATCTTACGGACATACCTATGGAGGCTAAGAAATGAAAAGATACGTAATAAAATATAGGGTTTTCGATAAAAGCACGTCAAGATTTTTCACGTTGTTCTCACGCGGATATGTTCGCAACGAGATGGAATTTTACATGTTGCTTAAAAATATCTTTGAAAAGTCGACGGAAATTATCTTAATCAAATATGGCGGCGCAACCTTATCGCTCGATGAAGCGATCGATTTTATGCGTATGCACGAACACAACGGACAAAACATACGTGAAAGGCCTGAATAAGCTGCAAAAAACCCAAAAAAGGGCTTGAGGCTAAAAAAGAGCCGTCTTTTCAGACCGCGCCCGCCGATCCTGCGACCGTCCCCGGATCGCGGAGCCGAAAAAACCAGAGCCGACGATAAAACCGAAAAAGCACAATAAACAAACCGGAGGTATAAAAATGAAACCGAGAAAAGTCGTTTCTTTGCTGCTCGTTATCGCGATGACGCTCGGGCTCGTTCCGTTCGCTCACGCCGAACAGGAAGCCGGACAGCCCCGCACGAGCACGTTTTATCTTGCCGTGAACGCCGGCGAGAGCTACGCCGTGTGGAATGAAGATATCGCCGCGAGCGGTATCGCTTCGAACAGGATCACCGTGAGTGTGACCGGGACGACGCAGTACGACATCGTGTTCCCGGAAACTCCGACGGTCGCCGGCGCGAGGACCTTCTACACGAAAGGAATAAAATCGTGGGAGACTTCGGACTATATCAAAAGCGACCTCTCGCAGACCGACGGGATGCTGGTCTGGATAAAAGTCCGAACCGGCAAAGCGCTGCTGGAGATCGAAAGCTCCGGCGCCGATCTCTCCGCGGAACCCCTGAGGCCCTACAGGGCGGCGTCGCCGTTCGAATCCGTTGAGGCCGTCGAAGGTCAGAGCCTCGAATGCGTCCTGCCGGACTCCTGCGGTCTCGAATACGTGTCCGCGGTGCTCTGCGGCACGGAGGGGACCAAGATACAGCGCACGCTGAGCGCGAACGGCAACTCTTACGAGATATTCGTATTCCGCGCGGATAGGCTGGTGCTCAGCACCTATGAAGGCGGAAAAAAGCAGACGACCGTCTCGCTGCCGTACGATGACAGCGTCGCGAACGGATCGACGGTCTATCGGTTCTCGACGCTCCTTTTCCCGACGGGTGAGCAGCAGAAGAACCTCGGCGCGATGAAAATCCTCGCCGGACGGGCGATCCTCGCCGCGCCGAAGATGCCGTCGCGCGCAGCGCAGGAGGCGGCGGAGTGGACCAGGATCCCGCTGGAGATCTTCCTTGATCCCGCCGCTTACGCCGCGCTGAACGAAAGGATCAGATTAACGGACGGATCGAACGCGGTCACCGGGAAGGCGCTGGACGTCAACGTCGCTGAGCCTTCGCCGGACGGGAGCATACTTGCCTTTGCCGAAGCGGGTCGGGGCTGGGAGTGGCTGAACGCCGATACTCAGCAGTCCCCCGATCCCTCCGCGGAATACTTTTCCACCGAGTTCTACGTAACGTCGGAGGAAGGACCCGAATCGCATCTTATCACCTATGATCAGCTCTCGTCGGGATCGCCGTTCGACGAGCCGTCCGTCAAGAAGCTGGTGACCTTCGCCGCCTCGTCGGGCCCCTTGAAAGGAGACCCGGAAGTACAATTATGGACCGAGACGCTTAACGGACACGGACAAGTACATAACATTATGGACGAGCTCCTCGAAAAAATTGATTCAATTGTGAAGGCTCCTCCAGTACTTGAACCCGCAAGTAAGGCCTTTCTGACTACAGTCAAGCTCCCCGATTTCAATCAGCCCGATCTGGCCAGTGTGGCCAATACCTTTCCTAAAAATATAAATATGATCAAATTGGATTTCGGTTCGCGTGATAATTATCTCCTGAGTTACGGCGGCGACTCCTGGAGACTCGCCAATCCGTTGAGTTCTTCATCGGGTCCCTCCTCTGACGCCGAGGATGAGCTGTACAGTCTCCAGTACAATTCGGTGAATAACACCGATTACGATCCGCTTGTTTCCGAGGAGCTTCTCATGACCGGGACGCAGTTCGAACCCGGCGATACGGGCTCCGTATTCGTCAACGGAGGGACCTCCGACCGCGGCTCGGCAAAGGAAGGCGACACGGTGGATCTCGTCGCGAACCCCGCTCCCGAGGGATACGAATTCTCCTGCTGGATAAGCGAGCCGGAGCTGGAGTTCGACAAGAGCCTTCCGTCCGCGTCCGTCGTCATCACCCAATACGCCGGGACATATTATTTCACCGCCCTGTACTCTAAAATCGTATACCCTGTTACGCTGAGCGCCGTCGAAGGCGGCGTCCTGACCGCTGACGCGGAAGAGGCGTCGGCGGGAGACGAGATCACGGTCTGCGCGCAGCCTGACGCCGGACGCTTCGTTTCGTCGGTATCGGCTCTTGCCGGCGAACAGATCGCTCTCGCTCCCGTCAGCGGCAGACCGGGATGTTACGTCTTCACGATGCCCGCGGCTCCGGTGACGCTGAGCGCGCAGTTCCCGAAAACGGAATATACGGTCGGGACCTCCGCCGAATACGGAACTCTGACCGCCGACAGGCAGACCGCCTCGATCGGCGACACGGTCACCCTGACCGCCTCCACCCACTACCTCTACCGTCACCTCGGACTTCTCACCGTCGAGTGCGGCGGCGAGAACGTCCCGACCTCCGATAACGGCGACGGCACCTTCACTTTCACGATGCCGGCGGGCAGCGTGAGCGCGAGAGCCGTTTTTGCGGGAAACTGCATCGTGACCTTCAGAAACTATAACGGCGCCGCTCTCGAATGGGGCGAATACGCCGTCGGAGAGACCCCGGTCTACGGCGGGGAAACTCCCGTCCGGCCGTCGGTCGCGGCGAACGACTACGTTTTCGCGGGCTGGGACAGCCAGCCTCAGGCAGTCGGACCGCTGGATGAAGAGGTCACCTACACCGCGATCTTCACGGCGGTCCCGAGAAGCTACGCCGTCACCTTCAGCGGCGCGGGCGGAACGGTCCTGCAGAGCGGGAACGTTCAGTACGGCGAAACGCCCGTATATACCGGCCAGACCCCCGTCAGGGAGAGCGACGGGAATTACGTCTACACCTTCGTTCGCTGGACCCCGTCCATAGAGCCGGTCAGATCCGAGGCCGTCTATTATCCCGTGTTCAAAGCCGTTCCGGTCATCCACTCCGGGACTAACCGCGTCTCTCTGGTCAGATACGACACCGTCAGCTGTCCGTTCACTCCCGAGGAAAGCGGGTATTACGTTTTCCGCACCTCCGGAGACGAGGTGAGCCCCGAGTGCTATATTTCGGATGAAAACGGCGTCGCCGTCGAAAGGATAAACTACCAGTTCAGCTACGACGGGCACCTGAACCTCGAATTCATCGCCCTGCTCGACTCCTCAAAGACCTACACGGTGGACCTGACGGCTCTCCACGCCTCGGGGAACATCTTTCTGTCGGTGAACAAAGTCTCGATGCACACGGTCCGCAACGACAGAAACTGCGAACACGGCATCGTGGGCTATCCGGACGACGAAGGCGAATATATGCTTTACTCGGGAGAGATCCTCTGGCCGGCAGTCACCCCGGATCCGGGCTACAGCCTGCTCGACCTGATCGTGACCGACGCGAACGGCAGGCGCCTGACGGAGAACGATGAAGGCTTGTATATCATGCCCGACAGCGACGTTTTCGTCACCGCGACCTTCGCCGAGGCTCACGGGATCGCTTACGACCTGACGGATTACACCGTCAGCTTCGCAGCGAACCGCGCCGTGGCTTTCTACCGTCAGGGAGATTACCAGGACTGCGCCGCCGAAGGCTCGGGAGTGGAGTACTCCTTCGAATGGCCACGGGGATATATCGTCGAGGAATTCAGCGTGAAGACCGAAAGCGGCGCGGACGTGCCGTACGGCAGTCTGTCTCAATATATGGACCGCATGGAGGTCTGGTTTGAAATGCCCGACGAGCCCGTGACCGTCACCCTTCACGTCGTCGAGATCTTCGATCTTGAGCTGAACTCGGGAGACGGCAGGAATCTGGCGATAAAGGCGGCTGTGGCGGCGGATTCTCCGGTCCCGATGCCCGATTGTCCGTTCACCTTCCCCGAGGGCAAGGAGTTCGCGGGCTGGTCGGTGACCTCCGAAGGCTCCGCGCCCGTCCTGGTCGGCGCGGGAGAGAGCTGGTTGATGACCTCCGACACGACAGCGACCGCGACCTACAGAGACGTCGTCCCGGGCGACGCGAACTCGGACGGCACGGTCGACTCTCTCGACCTGACCGTTTTAAGACAGCGCCTCGCCGATCCCTCGAAAGCGGTCGGAAACGGAGCGGACGCCAACGGCGACGGAGAGGTCGACTCTCTCGACCTGACCCGTCTGAGACAGTATCTCGCCGATCCGACCGTCGTTCTCGGTCCGCAGAGCTGAGCGAACTTTTTCGTGACCGAAGATCCTTTTAAAAGAGTCCCTTTTTAAACGCAAGGATACGGATATGAGATTCAAAAAAGCTTTTTCACTGATCCTCGCCGCTCTCATGACCTTCTCTCCTGCGGCTTTCGGCGCCGGAGCCGACGCCGCGGAGCGGGAGATAAAGTCGGCCATCATCGTCAATGCGGGCGAGAGCGTCGCCGTGTGGAACACCGATATCGCCCAGAACGGCGTCGACAGGAACTCGGTCCGTCTGACGGCGACCGGAAACGTTTCGTTCGACGTGATCTTCGCCGAGGAGACGGGGATCGCCACCGCGTTCACGGACTGCACCGTCAATAACTGCTTCGTCCGGGAGACCCGGGGATATATCTCCGCAGGCGCCGACGGGAACGAAGGGATGCTCGTGTGGGTAAAAGTCTTCTCCGGCAAGGTCCTTCTCGAGATCACCAGCATCGGCGCGGATCCGGTCCCGGAGCCGCTGACGGCGTTCGCGTCGGACGATATGCTCGATCGTTTCTCCGCATCCGTGCAGCAGTACGCGGAATACGTCCTTCCGTCGGACTCATCTCAGACGTTTATATCCCTCGCGCTCCGCGGAACGGTCGGGACCGAAATCATGCGCACGACGGACTCGCAGACCGGCAGCTACGAGCTTTTCAGGTTCATGGACGACAAGCTCTGGGTCGACGGCTACCCCGGCGGAAAGAAGGACCGGACCCGCTCTTTTGCGTACCGGTCCACGTCGGTGACGGATAACGGCGAGATCACAAAATGCGCCGCGCTCCTGCTGCCCGTCGGGCAGTCGGAGAGGACCACCGGCATGATGATCACCCGGAACGGTACGGCGTTCTACTCCGTCCCCGCAATATCCTCCCCGGACCCGCAAAGACGTCTCGGCTGGCAAGACCCCGACGCTTACGGTTTTGAGGCCCCGGACGCTTACGTTTCCTTATCGGAGCTTTTCACGGACGGCGATCCCGGCTCCATTTTGCCCGGACAGGCTCAGGATCCCGCGCCCGGCGGTCCGGACGGCGGCGCCTTCGTCAGCGATCTCGCCGTCTGTTCCTCTCCCGATACCGAGGCGTACGACCCGCAGCACAGCCTGAATCTTTCCCCTTCGCCGAACGAGCTGCCGCAGAATCAGGGAACGGACTTATTTCAGCCCTCGCATCAACGCCAGGCGACGCAGTCGGGGGAGATCCCGGTTAAGTTCGTTTCACCGGTGATACTGTCGGGTCATGAGGGTAACGGACCGACCGGAGACCTCCCCGGGTTATTTCATAACCCGCAGGATCGGCTCACCTGCCAGAGCTCAAAGTACAAATTGTACGTCGTCGGCGGCGTCGCCGAGAAACGTCAGTCGGCTTCCGGGGATTATTATACCGTCACCGCGAATCAGCCTGAGGACGGTATGAGGTTTTCGGGATGGCTGTGCAATTCGGACGTTCTTTTTGAAAGAAACTCATCTTCGTTTACCGTATACCGGGACTTCCTCCGGGAGGACACCGTGTTCACCGCGGTATTCGAGCCGATAACCTACGCGGTGAGCGTGAGCGCCTCCGAAGGCGGGAGCCTTTCGGCCGACAGGACCGAAGCCGCGGCGGGCGAGACCGTCGCGGTCCGCGCCGAATGCGATCCCGGATACTGCCTCTCGTCCGTATCCGCCCTCTCCGGGAACGCCGTCGCCCTGACGCCGGATCCCGCCGATCCCGGGCTGATGAGGTTCGCCATGCCCGCCGGGAACACGGTCGTCTCGGCGTCCTTTGCGAAGATCCCGTTCGCCGTGACCGCGAGCGCGGATAACGGCGCTCTGACCTGCGACGTTCAGACCGCCGCGGTCGGAGACACGGTCACTCTGACGCCGACGCCCGCCGACTCTCTTCACGGTCTCGGCTCTCTCTCGGTGCGCAGCGGCGGCGCGGACGTCCCCACGAACGATAACGGCGACGGCACCTTCAGCTTCACGATGCCCGCCGGAGAAGTGACGGCGCGCGCCGTCTTCGTCTCTTACTACTGCGTCTGCTTCGAAAACTGGAACGGCGAGATCCTTCAATGGTGCGATCTGACCACGGGACAGACGCCGGTCTATACCGGCGAAACTCCCGTCTGCGAGCCGAGCGTTTCCCACACCTTCGCCTTCGCAGGATGGGACCGTCCGATCGGACCCGTTTCGGGAAGCGAGCACACGGTGACCTACAGAGCGACCTACGACGCCTCTCCCCGAAGCTACACGGTCGTTTTTGCCGGCGCGGAGGGACAGACCCTCCAAAGCTCGTCCGTCGTTTACGGAGCGACGCCGGAATATACGGGAGAGACCCCGGTCAGGGCGACTGACGGCAGCTTCGTCTACTCCTTCGAGCGCTGGGAGCCGCAGATCGCCCCCGTGGCGGGCGACGTCCGCTGCGAACCCGTGTTCAGCGCCGTGCCCGTACTGCGCGAGGGCAGGAACGCCCTTTCGTTCGGCGAATATGAGACCGTGACCTTTCCGTTCACCCCCGAGACGGACGGGTATTACCGCATCCTGAGCGACGGCGACGCGATCCGGCCCACCGTCGGGCTCACGGACTCCTCGGGAGCGACCGCGGACTGCGTCGCATTCGGATACGATTCCGCCCGCGACCTGCATTTCGAGCTCGTCGCCTTTCTCGAAGCCGGAGAAACCTACGGACTGACTCTGTCAAGCTATTCCCGAGCCGGGAATATCTCCCTCTATATCCTCGGCGTGGATATGTTCGAGGTGAATTACGATCAGAACACCGTTCACGGGACCGTCGGCGATCCTCTCTGCCCGACGGAAACGTTTTACACGGGACGCCTGTTTTATCCCGTCGCGACCCCCGATCCGGGATACGGGCTTCTCGGGATGACCGTGACCGACGCGGACGGCAGGCGGCTCCCCGCGCAGGAGGACGGCGGATACTATATGCCCGCGTCCGACGTGACCGTCACCGCGGTCTTCGCCCCGGCGCATGAGATCGTCTGGACCGACCCGGGCCGCTCCGTGGTATTCAGCGCCAACAGAGCCGTCTTCGACGACTGGTCCGAGGAGAACGTCATGACTCAGCGCGCCGCCGCCGGAGCCGGAGTGGAATACTCCTTCAGTTGGGACGAGGGCGGGATCCTCGACGCTTTCTCGATAGAGACCGAAAGCGGCGAAGAAGTGGATTACCGGGGCGCCTTTATGTATCTCAACAGTATAGAGGTCTGGTTCGAGATGCCCGACGAAGCGGTGATAATAACCGTCGACGTCGCCGAGTCTCTCGATCTGGTGCTGGATCCCGGCGAAGGAGACGGCGCCTTGCTGAGATACGCCCTGAAAAAGGACTCCTCCTTCACCTTGCCCGACTGTCCGTTCACCGTTCCCGCCGGAAAAGAGTTTTCCGGCTGGTCCGTGAAGATCGGCGGCGCCGACGCCGTCCTTATGCCTCCCGGCGACCCGTTCGCCCTGACCTCCGACACGACGGCGACGGCGACCTACAGAAACGTCGTCCCGGGCGACGCGAACTCAGACGGCACGGTCGACTCTCTGGATCTCACTCTTCTCAGACAGTACCTCGCCGATCCCTCGACCGTCATCGGAAAGGGAGCCGACGCAAACGGCGACGGCGCGCTCGACTCGCTCGATCTGACGCTCATCCGGCAGTACCTCGCCGATCCCTCGACCCACCTCGGTCCGCAAAGCTGAAACCGGGAAGGAAGACGGGTTCACATCCGTGAAAAAACGCCGCGGGAGCAGAATTTTGATGCTCCCGCGGCGTGTTTTTGCCTTTAAAAAAGCGGATCACTTTTTCAAAAAGATCATTCTGTTTTCCGGGACGTCAAACGCTCTGTCTCGTCTGCCCG
>JAFTEP010000008.1 GCA_017453605.1 Clostridia bacterium | reverse complement strand
CCGCCGCCGCGCGCGCGATGATCGAACACGAAGGCCCGGTATATTATAGATGCGGCTACAAGAACGAGAAGGACGTCCACGAAGGTCCCGTCGATTTTGAGATAGGCAAGTCAATAAAAATATCCGACGGCCGGGACGCCGCGGTCTTTTTCGCTGGGCCGATCGGATACGACGTAAAGCTCGCGTGTGAAAAGCTCAAAAGCGAGGACGGCATAAACGTCCGTCTCGTAAGCATGCACAGCATCAAGCCGATCGATTGGGAAGAGATCGTTTACTGCGCAAAGACCATAGGCAGGATCGTCACCGTCGAGGAGCATAACCTCTCCGGCGGACTCGGCTCCGCGGTCGCGGAGGTGCTTGCCGATGAAGG
The DNA here is from genome assembly GCA_017453605.1 of Clostridia bacterium. GTDB lineage: Bacteria > Bacillota > Clostridia > Oscillospirales > SIG627 > SIG685. The sequence goes on along the minus strand of JAFTEP010000008.1, from coordinate 5,018 downwards.
CGCGATCTGCCATTTCAAGAGGATCGCGCTCCCCGACGTCTACGTGTCAAAGGTCGGTTCACAGGCATGGCTGCGCGGACAGTACGGTCTCGGGGTCGAGGACGTATATCACGAAATAAAGAAAACGGCAATGGCGTAAGCTTCGGAAAATCAGATGAATATTTCAAAACAACAAGAAAGGAAAAAGGAAATGGCAACGGTAAGAGACAAGCTTTGGATGTTCGGCGTAAGGCCGCACCAGGACGACATCTGGTTTCGAAAATCCACAGAGGACCGCGTCAGATTTAGATCGCGCATCACTCCCGGCGAGGCCGCTCTCATGCTCGACGTTCCCAACGTGATGATGATAAACTGCGAGGGCGAGCCCGTCCCTTTTTCAGAGGACGCCTACGGCTACGCCGAGAGCTTCGTTTCGATGGATAACGTCCTTTGGGGCGCCACCGGCTCGGGCGGATTCAGGATAGGCAACGAGGAGAAGTTTATCTGCAAGCTTGCGGAGGAATATCCCAACATAAGAGGGGCGTTCTGCGACGACCTTCTCGGCTCGGGAAGCAAGCTCAGCTACGAGGAAAGGAAGAATAAGCACCTCAAGATCGTTTCCGATATCAGAAACGGTCTCGATCAGGCCTGCCGTCCGATGGAGATACACGCGGTCTACTACATCCACAAAGCGGACAGCATCGCGCCGGAGGTCCTTGAAAAGATCGACGTTTTGTCTCTCTGGACGTGGTTCAGCGAAGAGCTCGATCACATCGAAGACTCGTTTGGAAAATTTGAGCGGTATTGCCCGGAACACAGAAAAATGATCGGCATATATATGTTCGACTTCGACGCCGGGAAGTCCGTAACGGTCGAAAGAATGGAGCATCAGTGCGAGTTTGCGCTGAAAATGCTCAAGGAAAAGAGGATCGAGGGAATGATAATCGAGACGAACTCGGTGATGGGCATAGGGCTTCCGAGCGAACTCTGGCTGCGCGGCTGGATCAGAAAAGTCAAAAACGACGTTATCCCCGATTGACCGGCGGTTTTCTATTTTGTCTGCCGGGCAAAAGAGGTATTCCTGTTGACTAAAAAAGTTTTGTATGATACAATTTTGTCAGGAGATCAAGACCCGAAGGAAGACAAAGATGTATTATTTTGAGACCGTCCCGCTGAAAAACGGATCAGCGTGCGAATTGAGAAATGCAGAGGGCAAGGACGCCGCGGCGTTTCTTTCATATTTTATCCAAAGTCACGGTGAAACGGATTATCTTACCACGTATCCGGACGAGACAGAGCAGGATCCCGGGAAAGTGGCCGAACGTCTGCAGATAAAAGCTCAAAGCGCTTCGGACGCAGAGATCCTGGCGCTCGTCGACGGCAAGGTCGCGGGAAGCGCGGGCATCGGGATGCTGTCAGACCGGGACAAACTGAGGCACCAGGCGGAATTCGGCATTTCGATCCTGAAGGAGTATTGGCGACTCGGGATCGGAACCGCGCTCACCAAGGCCTGCATCGACTGCGCAAAGAAAGCCGGTTTTCTCCAACTGGAGTTGGAGGTCGTCGCGGGAAACAACGCCGCCATCCGCCTGTATGAAAAGTTCGGCTTTATTGAGTACGGCAGGAATCCGAGAGGTTTTCGCACCAGAGAGAGAGCCTGGCAGGAGACCGTTCTCATGCGGCTTGAGCTGTAGTCGCGGCTTTTCATATTTTGACGTACTTTTGGGCTTTTTGGAAAAGCGCGGATCCAAAGTCTGCACCTCGACGGAGGACTTCCCGGACGGACACAGGTTTTACCGCGTGAAAAAAGTCCTTTGAGGCAAGGTCTTTCGCAGGGGCGCTCCGTTCGGAGCTTGGGGTCAATAGGATAAAAAAACTTGAAAAAAGCGGTCTGAGAAACGGGACCGTTTACGGAGGTCGGAATGTCAAAAGAAGACGTTGAAGCGTTGAGCGAAAAAAGAGAAAAAACCATAGTAAAAACAAGCGTCATCGGAATCGTGACGAACGTGTTCCTCGTCGGGTTCAAGGCGTTTGTCGGGCTTGTGTCGAACTCCATCGCCGTGATCCTCGACGCGGTGAACAACCTGTCCGACGCGCTGTCGAGTGTCGTCACCATCATCGGCGCAAAGCTCGGCGCGAAGCAGCCGGACAAAAAGCACCCGCTCGGCTACGGCAGGATCGAATATCTGAGCTCCATGATCGTCGCGGCTCTCGTGCTCTACGCCGGCATCACCTCTCTTGTTGAGTCGGTCAAGAAGATCATCACGCAGGAGCCCGCCGCTTACGACACGGTTTCCATCATCATCATTTCCGTGGCGATCGTCGTGAAAATCTTTCTCGGGCTCTACGTGAAAAAGCAGGGCGAGAAGGTCAACTCCGGCGCGCTTGCCGCCTCCGGCTCGGACGCTCTGTTCGACGCGATCCTGTCCTCTTCGGTGCTGGCGTCGGCGGTGGTTTTTTTGATCTGGGGCGTTTCGCTTGAAGCCTACGTCGGCGTCGTGATCGCGGGATTCATCATCAAGGCCGGGATCGAAATGATGCTCGAAACTCTCAACGACATCATCGGCAAGCGCGAAGACGCCGAAACCACAAAAGAACTCAAAAAGATAATCTGCTCTGAAGAAGCCGTTCTCGGCGCCTACGACGTGACGCTTTTCAACTACGGCCCGAACAAGAACTACGGCTCGGTGCACGTCGAACTGCCCGACACGATGAGAGTGGACGAAGTCGACCGCGTCACCCGAAAGATCCAGGTCGACGTCTTTCACAAGACGGGGATCATCCTGACAGGCATCGGCGTCTATTCGTTCAACACCTCCGACGACGAGGCGGCGCACATGCGAAACGCGGTCCGGAAGGCGGTACTGTCGCACGACTGGGCTCTGCAGATCCACGGCTTCTACGCCGACACCGAAAAAAAGACCATCCGCTTCGACGTTGTCATAAGCTTTGACGCCGACAGAAAAGAAGCGATCAAAACCCTCTACGACGAGATCGGCGCGCTTTATCCCGACTATGAAATCACCGTCGTCCCCGACGTCGACGTCGCCGACTGAACGACCTGCAGAAAGGATGAAAAGACCGTGTCATTTAAGGAGCACAGAGAAAAACTTTTTAAGACTGTCCCAGAAAACAGTCTGGTGATCGTCTATGCCGGGATCCCCGTCCATACCAACGAGGACGATTACTATGATTTTGCCGTCAACAGCCAGTTCTTTTACCTGACGGGGCTCGAGAGGGAGAACACTGCGTTTGTCGCTTATAAGTCGAAAGAAAAGACCCGTGAGATCCTGTTCATCGAGGAGCCGGATCCGTATTCAGAGCGCTGGACCGGAAAGATGCCCACGACGGAGGAGGTAAAAACCGTCTCCGGGATCGAGGACGTGAGATATACCGACAGCCTGGAGGGCGCGATCAGCAGTTTTATGGGATACTTTCGTGTGGAGCAGGCGTACTTTGATCTGTACCGCTGCGGGATGAACGATCTGCCCGACTACAATCTCGTGATGGCGGGACGCTTCGGTCAGGCATATCCGCACGTCGTTTTGAAGGACCTGCACACCGCCTGCGTTCCGCTCAGGGAACGTAAGGACTCTCAGGAGGTCGGGTCTATCCGCAGGGCGATCGATATGACCCGTCAGGGGCTTGAATTCGTGATGAAAAACCTGAAGCCCGGCAGGATGGAATATCAGGTGCAGGCGGACTTTGAGTATAAATGCAGACTTCTCGGCGCGAGGCGCTATTCGTTCCCCGCGATCGCAGGCTCCGGCATCAACGGCTGCATGATGCACTACGACACGAACCACTGCGAGGTGAAGGACGGCTCGCTCATACTGCTCGACCTCGGCGTGAAGTATGATAACTACTGCAGCGATATCTCAAGGACCTATCCCGCCAACGGAAAGTTCAGTCCGAGACAGCGCGAGATATACTCTCTTGTTCTGAAGGCGAACGAGGCGGTCGCCGCGGCGGCGAAGCCTGGGATCACCCTGAAAGACCTGAACGACGTCGCGCGCCGGGTGCTCGGGGAAGGTCTGATCGCCCTGGGTCTGATAAAGGAAGCCGAAGAGGTCGACAAGTACTATATGCACAGCGTGAGCCACTCGATCGGGATCGACGCGCACGACGCCTGTCTGGCGGGCGACGCGCTTCAGCCCGGCTGGGTCATAAGCAACGAGCCGGGACTGTATATCGACGAGGAAGAGATCGGCATCCGCATCGAGGACGATCTGTTGATAACAGATTTCGGCTGTGAGGTCCTGTCGAAGGATATCATCAAGGATCCTGACGAGATCGAAGCCTTTATGGCTCAATGACAGGGGAGCGACTGTATCATCCGCACACGGCAGAATGAAAAAACTTCTCGCTTTCTTTTGCGCCCCGATGACGGCGCGGCGGCCGTCTCCTGCGCCGAGCCGTCCCGGAGTTCGAAGCCTTGAACACTGCGCCGAAGTCCGAAAAAGAAGCCGCCGCGGCTTCGTCCGTTCCGGCTTCGGAGCCCGCGGCGCGCTTTTTCATTTTCGGCGCTTTATCTCTTCTCTTGTTTTCATGAGGATCTTGCCCAATATGTTTCCGGCGTGCTTGTCGCGGCAGCGTTCACACAGACATTTTCCCCATTTATTGTCATGCCAGCGGTTGCCCTCGATTGATCATCTTTTTAATAGATTAAGTCAGGGAAATCTTAAAGCGCTGCGTCTTTTGTGATACAAAAAAGGTTTTCCTTCGGATCAAAGAACGGTCCGTCACATTCGTGCCTTAGCGGGAAATCCGGATATGCGGTTTAACTGTCCGGAGTTTACTTTTCCGTGACTTTTATTTTCTTTTTCCGGCAGTACTTCAGTGCATACGAGCCTTTCGGCGCTCTGACGGTAAGATTATCACAGCCGGAAAACGCGCCGTCTCCTATGCTCGTGACGCCGTCGGGGATAGTGACGGAAGTCAAACCGCTGCAGCCGGAAAACGCACAGCGCCCTATGCCCGTGACGCTGTCGGGGATGGTGACGGAAGTCAACCCGCTGCAGCGGCTGAAAGCCCATTCT
>JAFTEP010000092.1 GCA_017453605.1 Clostridia bacterium | reverse complement strand
TATCTTTTTCCGATCCTCGCCCGTCCTGTTCTCATTGTCATCCTGAGCGCAGCGAAGGATCTCCGCGCCGTGGCAATCCGTTTTCCCCGTGTCATCCTGAGCGCAGCGAAGGATCTCCTCGTTGGGCTTCCCCTCCGGGGAAGCTGATTGATGAGGGATCCCGGAAGGCCGTTTTTCAGTCTCCCGGCCGGTCCAATCTGCCGGTTTCGCCGGTCTGAACTTCATAAAGTCTACCCGGTCGCAGTAGTAATAGTCCCACCCCTCGCCGTTGTCTACGCAAAGGACGTCGCTGACCGACATCGAGCGTCCGCGGTACCCGTCCGGCGGACAGAGGTTGAACAGGCGGAAAGCCGCTTCCGGATCGTCGCAGTCTACTTCCCCTTCAAAAACGAGTTCGTAGTCGTTGAGATCTATCCCGCCGTAACTGACAGCGTGGTAATACCCCTCAAAGCAGTTGCGGTGTTCCGTATCCAGCTGTAATAAATTGATATACATTTTGTTTTTCCTTTCATTTTTATATCGCGTCCGCATCGAGCGGCGCCCCCGGTTCTGAATAAAGGTAGTAATGGAGGACCAATCTAAATCTGGAGACTGAGTACATAGTCACATAATGCGGCGCGGTGCGGCCCAGTGGCCGTAGGTCTGACGACGGCGCCGCCGGATCCGGACGCGATTATTATTTGGGCTTCCCCACGGGGGAAGCTGTCAGCGAAGCTGACTGATGAGGGATCGCGGAGCGCGTTCCCCGTAGGGGAGGGCCTTGGTCCTCCCGAAAGCAAAGGATCACCACCCGGCGTCGGTAAACGTGATCTCGGTTCTCGTTTTGATCGACGCCTTGACGCCCTTCTCGACGCAGGCCTGCTCAAACTCGGCCTTTTTTTCGGAGGATCCTCCGGATCCGAGCGCGACGATAGCCAGTTCCGCGAGCTCTGCCAGATCGTCGGTGTCCGCGCCCGATTGATTCTTGAATACGACGTTGTCCATTCCTTCACCCCCTCTCTCCCTCATCCGGGGGGACCATCCTGACGTCCAATATCACGCCGCGCTCGAAGACAGTCAGAGTGACGCGCTCCTCGGTCCCCGGGTGTATCAGCTTTAAAGCGTCAACCACCTCCATCATTGCTGCGAGTCCGGCGCCAAGATCAGGCTGCGGCAACGTCTTCGTCACCTGCTCGTAGCCCGGAGCGGTCCAGCTTTTGACCTCCGTAATGCTGTTCACCGTACTGATGGTCTCGGTATGTTCCTTCGCATCCGGGTGCAGCATTTTGAAAAGAGCGACGGCAGCTGACGCCTTCTTCATCGCCTTGTCGACTTCGTCGTTTTTGAGAACGTCCGGACCGTTCGGATACGGTAGCGTGATCCCGTTCATCCCTCCGCCTCGCTTTCCTCTCCGGGAACGTTCCACCGTTGCCAGCAGCGGACCGCGCTGCTAACGTACGCGTCGAGGCGTCCGCCTTCCTCTACGACAAATGCGGGAGCTCTCAGCCACGACGGATTCGCTTCAAACGTCGCACGCTTCACCTCATATCCGTCGGTAACAAACAGAACCTCTTCGCCGTCCTCCGGAAGTTTGTCTTTCGGTCTGAACCACTCGACCCATCTGCCGGCGCTTTCATTATCCTGATCGTCGCCCGCCTCATCTCCTCCGGACTGTGCTTCGTCACTCCCGGAGTTTTGCCATATCCTCGAGGTCTCGATCTGAAGAAGCTGAACGCACTTCACCCTCTCCCTGTCGACCAGGGCTTCGATCTCGGTGAGCGTTTCGGGCGAGACCGTCCCGAGACTATCCCACGGTGAGACGATATCCTTGCGCGCCATTTCATATCCGAGAGAGTTTGTCAGCACCGGTATCGCCACGATCTTGAAGCGGTCCGGAGGGATCACGTCGTCATCTCGGAATCCGTCAAGGAACTCTTCATGCGCCGGATTATTCTCGGGATCCAGCATATTGCGAAAGTCCGTCTCCCTCGCCGCTTTCAGCGCGAGCTGTAGGCGCTCGATATCGTCCAGCCGCCTCGAAAGAAAACGCACGTCTGCGTATTTGTCATTTTCCATCCTTTTCAACCTACTTCATTTTCAACGACCCGACTTCGCCTTTATCCGCCCAGGTCAATTCCCTGAAGCCGGCACTGTTGACGTACCAGTAGCGGTACTTCTGCCGGGGCCACCGCCCGATTACTACTACGATGTCGCCGATCGACAGTGAACGTCCGCGGTATCTTTCCGGCCGCGCTTCGCTGTTGAATATCATGTAGATCGCGTCGAGATCGTGCGTCCCGACTGAGCCTTCGAATTCTTTTCGGTAATCGCGTAAATCAACGCCGCCTAAATTGTCCCGGACAAAGTCGTAGTCACGGAACATCTTTTCCGCAGCCTTATTTCTGTCGATCTGCCAGATCATTATTTTTGTGCTTTTCATCCTCTTCACCCCCCCTTGTGTCCTTTAGGACACTTTTCTTTCAAAAAAAACAGCGATGATCTCATCGTCGCCCAGCTCGAGAGTCTGCGCGATACGGGAAATGTTTCCCTGCGTAAACTCCGTCTTGCCGGCGAGCTTGAAATACATCGCCTTTTTACCTATTCCGATAGCTGCCGCGAGCTTCGGTACCGAATAACCTTTGCTTTGAGCGTGCGCTCTGAGTTTTTCGGCGTTCATCGTTTTGTCTCCTTTCGTTTTGGTGGTGTCTTTTAGGACACTTTCGATTATACAGCATGATTTTCCGCTTGTCAATACCTTTTTGGAAACTTTTTTCGCCTAAACGGTTGCTTTTTAGAAACTTTTATGATATAATGCCGTTACTTCAAAAGGAGAAATGACTATGACCATAGGTGAAATCATAAAAAAACGCCGCCTCGAGCTGGGCTTGACGCTCGAAGAAGTCGGGAAAAAAGTCGGTGTCGGCAAGAGTACCGTCCGCAAATGGGAAAGCGGGATGATCGCGAACATGAAGCGCGACAAGATCGAAGCTCTCTCCGACGTTCTGCAGATCAGCCCGGTCGCCCTGCTGAGATCCACGACGTCCGCAGAGATCTCACTGAACGAAAAAGAAAAGCGGCTGATCCTGGCGTACCGGAATAATCCGGGTATGCAGGACGCCGTTGACAAGCTGCTGGGCGTCAGCTCCGGAGCGGACGCCGGATCCGGAGCGAGCGTCGCAGCCGACGCCGCGGAAACCATCCTAAAAGGGGAAGCTTCCCCCGCGAAGACGGCTACAGAATAAAGGTCACCTTCGTCTTGCCCTTCCCAGGCAGACTGTATTCGTTCACCGTTTACTACACTTAGTCGGGAGTATGTTATGAGGAAACACTTATGCCTGATCTTAGCTCTCGTTTTACTTGAATATCAAAATTTGAGGTAAACATTGTGAGGATCAAAGAGTTACGAAAGAAAAAAGGCTTATCTCAAAAGCAGCTTGCAGAGATGCTTAATGTAGCAGCTACGACTTTAGGCTATTGGGAAAAAGAAATATATGAGCCGAATACGGAAACACTTAAAAAAATTGCAGATATCTTCAATGTTTCTATCGACTACCTTCTCGGCAGGGAAACAAAAAAAGCCCCTGGTCTTCAATACGACGGGGAGACTAACGTTATAACAATCGCAGCCCGGGACGGCGGAGTGATCGAACGGAAGCTGTCAGACGATCAGCTCAACGCCTTGAAAGCAATTCTCGATCAAATGCCTGAAACCGGTAATGACGATCTCTGATACGGAGTGTTTGGCTATGATTTTCATTCACTAAAATAGAACCGAAGGGAGGCGATCAAATTGTTTTCAGATCGGCTTAAATCGGCAAGAAAGGCTAAAAAAATTACGCAAGAGCAACTTGCAAAAATGATTTCCGTAGAGCGGTCAAGCGTGGGCAAATATGAGTCTGCGAATGTAATACCTTCCCCGGAGGTGTTAAAAAGAATAGCCGATTACTTTGACGTCTCTATCGACTACCTTCTCGGCAGGGAAACAAAAAAAGCCCCCGGCATTCAAGATAACGGGGACAGCAACGTTATAATGATAGCCGCCCGCGACGGCGGAGTAATAGAGCGGAAGCTGTCAGACGATCAGCTCAACGCCTTGAAAGCAATCCTCGATCAAATGCCTGAATCGGGCAATGACGATCTCTGATACGGAGTGTTTGACTATGCTTTTCGATGATAAAGGAAAAGAGTCTTTTATCGATATAATTAAAGCATATATGGAAGTTTTTGCACTTTATATTGAAAAGTGAACTTGTTTCACTTATGATGAAAATGAGGTGAAGAAAATGAACTTTCTAAAAACACTACGTACTAATGCTGGAAAATTGCAGAAAGAAGTTGCGGCATATTTAGGCGTCGACCGAACAACTTATCTTCGATACGAGAAAGGCGAGAGCGAGCCCGATTACGAAACTCTGAAAAAGCTCGCCGATTACTTTGACGTCTCTATCGACTACCTTCTCGGCAGGGAAACAAAAAAAGACCCCG
>JAFTEP010000091.1 GCA_017453605.1 Clostridia bacterium | reverse complement strand
GTGCCGGTGCTGAAGCACATCAGCCTTGAGGCTAAACCCGGCGAGAAGATCGCTTTCGTAGGCTCGACGGGAGCCGGAAAAACGACGGTGACAAATCTTCTGTCGCGCTTTTATTCGATCGACGAGGGAAGCATCACCTTCGACGGGATAGATATAAACAAGCTTCCGGTCAGATACCTCAGAAAGAATATCGCGACCGTCCTTCAGGACACTCACCTTTTCACGGGCACCGTCAGAGAAAACATCCGCTACGGAAGACCCGACGCGACCGACGAGGAGGTCGAAGACGCTGCAAAGGCGGCTTCTGCGCACAGCTTTATCGTGAATCTCAAGAACGGATACGACACAGTTCTCGAAAACGACGGAGCGAATCTCTCGCAGGGTCAGAGACAGCTTCTGAACATTGCGAGAGCGGCGATCACGCGCACTCCGTTTTTGATCCTCGACGAAGCGACAAGCTCGGTTGATACCCGAACAGAGCGGCATATTGAGGAAGGAATGGACGCGCTCATGGAAAACCGCACGACCTTCGTGATCGCGCACAGGCTTTCCACCGTCAGAAAGTCCGACGCGATAATGGTGCTCGAAAAGGGCGTCATCGTCGAAAGGGGTACTCACGAAGAACTGATCGCCAAGGGCGGGAGATACGCAGATCTGTACCACGAGATAGCAAATCTTGACTGATTAAATTTTTAATCCGGGGAAACTTTTTTAAAAGCTTCTCCGGATTATTCTTGCTTTATAACCGCGATATGTTTATTTCTCAGTGGTTTTGAAAAGTTCGTTGAGCCAGTCAACGCTGAGATCCATCCAGTGATAATCTCTTCCTCTGTCGGGTTTGGACCATATCACTTCGTCAGACTGAAGAGCGAGCCCGTGGACTCCGTTCGGGTATATATGAAGCTCGAAGGGAACGTTGTTTTTTCTGAGCGCCGAAGCGTACAGGAGCGAGCTTTCGACTGGAACGATCTGATCCGAGAATGTGCTCCATATAAACGCGGGGCAGGTATCAGACGAGACGCGAAGCTCGAGGGAATTTTTTTCGAGAAAGTCATGCGGGACCTGTTGGGAGCCGTAAAGCCTCTCAAAAGAATGAAGGTGGCACTTATCTACGCCCGTTATGACAGGATAGCAGAGGATCGACGCGTCGGGCCTGCATATACGGGATGCGATCGTCTCTTCAGAGAAGATGGTCGGATCGTTCCACATCGTTGCGAGAGAGCCGCAGAGATGTGCGCCCGCGCTGAAACCGCAGACGGCGATCATATCCTTTGATGCCTGCCACTCTTCGGCGTGTTCGCGCGCGATCCTGACAGCAGCGGCTATGTTGAGGAGCGCCTCGGGGAAAACGTGGGGGCTGACGGCGTACTGAAGGATGGCGGTATGGAATCCCGCGGCGTTGTAGGCAAGTGCGATCCTCTCGCCCTCCCTGTCGCTGCAGACTCCGCCGTAGCCGCCGCCGGGAACGACGATGACCATGGGTCTCGCGCAGGGCTTTTTCCAGCGGTCGATGATATAGAATGTGACCGTCGGCATGAATCCGTGTTCGGTGGGTTTCTCGCGAAGTTCGAATTTTTGGGTGAACATGATAGATCCTTTCTTTTGATTCAGCTTTTTAAGCGTTTTTTTATTTCAGTTTCTCCATATATTCAAAAACGGTCCTTGAAATGTCGGTGATCGCGAAGTCCCAGGTCTGCGCGTCGTGTGAGATCTGGGTCATCACGCAAAGAACGTAGGGATTTTCTTCGAGATAAACGATCGCGCAGTCGTGGGTGTTGTTCTGGACTTCACCCGTCTTGTTTGCGGTGACGATCCGCACAGGCACGCCCGCCGGGATCTTTGAGACCCTTTTTTGCTTTTTTAAGAGCTCTGTCATCTTCGCGGACGCTTCTTCGGAAACGCAGACCCCGTCATAGATGCTGGTCAAAAGTCTGCCGATATCGACTACGGTAGAGTAATTGTTTCCCGACCCGATCACCGTGTTTTCATAATCCACGCCGGAAAGAAAACCGCGGCAGTAATATGTGTCCTTATATCCGTTTTCTTTTATCCATTCCTTGGGCGCGGTGTATCCGATCTGCCCCAGAAGCAGATTTGACGCTGAATTGCTGCTTACCGTTATCATTTCGGTAAGATTCGTAATAATGTCTTCTTCAGCGACCGATCCGTCCTCTACAGCCTGATATGCCGCCGCCATGATAAAAAGTTTCGTGAGGCTTG
>JAFTEP010000090.1 GCA_017453605.1 Clostridia bacterium | reverse complement strand
TGAAGGATCCTGACGGTCGATTTATCGTCCTTTCTCTCGAAGCGGCCCCAGGCGGCGTCAAGCGACCAGATCGAGCGGAAATCGCCCTTTTCCACGGGAGAAAAGCCGATCTCTTTGTCCTGCATCGCGAACTTAAAGCCAGAGAAGATCGGCATGAGCGCAAAGCTTGCCATGCTTCTCGCGTAGTTCGAGCCGCATTCGATCTCGTTCCACGGATTGCGGTTGAAGCCGCGGTATCTGTCGCGGATCGCCCTGATGACGTTCACTCCCTCTTCTGTCATCCCCTCGGAGATGAGAAGTCCCGCGAAGGCGTATTCGAAGCCGTGCATCGACTCCTGCGCGTAGGGGATCGGGATCGCCGGCGTCTTCGTCCCTTTCGGGAAGGAACAGATCACGGCGCCCGCTTCGTCGTTTACGGCGAACAGACGGAAGGTGTTGTAGTGCGAGCGCATATCGGGCAGGAAGTTGTTTTTATATACGTTTTTCAGCGCGGTGTGAAGATGCTTCCTGTCGAAGATCTCGCCGATCCCGCAGACGTTCGCGTGCCATTGCGCGAGGCACTGATCCAATAGACAGCCGTCCCCGATCTGATACTTGATCTCGCCCGACTCTTCGTTCCAGTATCTTTCTGCGTCCTCATAACCCTCGAGATATTTCTTGTCTTCGAGGTCGAGCTTCTGCGCGTACCATTTCCCGTTGAAAAGGTTTTCTTCGCACCATTTGTGCCCCTTTTCAAAAAGCTTATCGTATTCCTCAGCTGCCTTTTTGTCATCGACGCGCCGCGCCATAACAGCGGCGCATTTCAGCGCGGCGAGATAGAAGCCCTCGAGCCACGAGCATGGTCCGAAGATCTCGACGTCAAGCGTGTGGTGCTGGCGTCCCTCCAGAACCCCGTCGCGGTCGAGATCCCATTTGTCGTAATTCTCTCCGCTCCAGGCGTATTCGAGCGCTTTTTTTGCCGCGGGCCACCATTTTTTTAAGAATGCGTCGTCGCCCGAGATCTTCCATTCCCGGAATGTCTTAATGACGGTCCCCATCTGTCCGTCGAGGCAGGCGCGGTAATCGCCCCTTTTCCGTCCGAGAGGGAGAACGGTCCGGAACGGCATCCTGCCGTTCTCGTCCTGATCGTAAGTAAATTCGGTCTCGCGGATCGATCTTTCGAGTTCAGGGAATAAAAAGCACAGTGCGTAGGCGTAGTTCCAGACGTGCATGCAGGTGCCCTCGCAGACACCGGCGTTCTCGCTCACGCCCTCCCAGCCGTAAAACTCGCCGTTTTCAAGCCTGAGTACGGTCGGCGATTTAAGGACAGATGTCGTTGCGGAGATCGCCTCGACGACTTCCTCGGGGAGCGAGCTTGCAAAAAGCTCGTCGTGATAGAGTTTCGTTTCTTTCCAGAGCCTTTCCCACTGATCGAAAGCGTATGAAGCGGAGTCGAATGAGTCTTTGAACAGAGTCGCGTAATAGTTTTTCCAGGTGACGTCCTTTTCGGCGCCGTCTTCTCCGGTCTTCTTGTAAGGCGACCAGTAGTTGAAGCAGTTCGGGCAGCTCCAGGATATAAGAAATCTGAATTTTTCTTTTTTGCCGGGTGCGATCTTTTTCGTCACGGACAGCGCCGCGTGATCGTTTTTGCCCGGCGTGTCGTAAACGCGGTTAGTGAAAACGCGCTCTTCGGTGAAATTCCTCCAGTATCTTTCAAGCCCGTCGCTCCAGTGTCCGCGGTATCTGTACTGCTGAAAAGAGATCTCGCCGTTCGAATCCGTCGCGACGGTCATGTCGCCGTACTCCGGCTCGTCGGGAGAAAACTCTTCCTGGCGCATGAAGATCGCCTTGACGCGGCCGTCCTTCTTGAAATCGTTGACCGACTGAAGCCAGTGGTTCATCACGGAGGCGCAGAGCGCGAATTCGAGAGGCTCGCCGGAGGTGTTTTTCACCTCGAATTCAAAAAAAGCGCAGGGAAGGCTCGAATCCCGTTCGTTGAGAGGAATCAGCGGGCTCCACGCCGTGAGGCGCACTTTTCCCGGGAAACCCTTGTCCGAAAAGTCTACCCGCGCTATCGGAAATTCTCCGGTGAAGGTGCAGTCCCTGAAATGCGGAAATCCCGCCATCGTCGACTTGTCCTGCCCGTGGCCGAAGTTTTTTCCGGGAGTGCCGGTGAGGTTTTTCTCGTAGTCGCCGTTTATAACTCTCGCGTCGACGAGCTTTCCCTTGTTCATCGCCTTTATCGCAAAGTGCGACCCGCCGTTCGTGCTCCCTTTGTTGGGGCGGTTGAAGATCTCCCAGTCGACGAGCCGTCCGTTTCCCGAAAGCCCGATGCATCCGGCTCCGATCCCGCCGAGAGGAAATGAGATCTCGTTGAGCGCGTCATTTTTGAAAACCGTTCTTTTCATTTTGCGTTCTCCTTTTTGCTTTTCGGGGAGTGTTCAGAATCTTGTGAAGCCTTTTCCGATTATCTCGCTGGAATTGGTGATTATCAAAAACGCGCCCGGCTCAGTTGATTTTATGAAGCTTCTCAGTTTTATCGCCTGCCGCGGTTTCAGAACGGTGAGTATCTCCGTTTTTCCCGCTCCCGTGTAGGCCCCAGTCGCGTCAAGAAGCGTCGCGCTGCGGTTGAGGGAGTTGTGGATGAATTCGCAGATCGGCTCCGGCTTCTCACAGATCACCGTGAAGCACTTGCAGCGGTTGAAGCTTTCTATGACGGTGTCGATCACAAGAGACTTCATCATCAGTCCCGCCACGCAGAACAGACCCGTCTTCACTCCGTAGACGAAAAAGCCCGAAACGCAGATCGCCATATCCGAGATCAAAAGCGCCCTGCCGATGTTTATCGACGTGTACTTGTTGAGGATCATCGCGACAATGTCCGTTCCTCCGCTCGAACATTCGAGGTTGAAGAAGATCGCCGAAGCGAAGGCGGGAAGGATGACCGCGAAAATGAATTCGAGCATCGGCTCGTCCGTAACGGGACCGTCGAGAGGAAAAAAGTTTTCCATCAGGCTCAGCGAGCCGGAGAAAAGAAGGCTCACGTAGACGGTCTTGAACGCGAAGCTCTTGTTTATCACTATCCACCCGACCACGAGCAGCGTCACGTTCAAGACCAGCGTGATCGTCGATACCGACACGGGAAGGAATTTTGCCAGGATGATCGAAATGCCCGTTACTCCGCCGAAGGCGAAGTTGTTGGGGATCTTGAAAACGTGGTTCGCAAAACCCAAAAGCAGTGCGGCAAACGTCAGAAGAAGATAGTTTATCACCGTCTTTTTGACCGGGGTCTTCTCTTTTCGGGTATTAATGTTCTTTTTTTCGGTCTTTTCTTTGGAGTCCTTCATTTTTTCGTTCCTTTTATCTTTTTTCTGTATTCGCTCGGAGAAACTCCCGCGCTCCGGCAGAAGAGCTTTGAAAAATACAGCGCGTCCTGATATCCGACGCGGTCCGCGATCTCGCCGATGAAAAGATCCGTTGAGACGAGAAGCTCCTTGGCGGCGTTCATCCTCACGTTCTTAAGATATCCCGTCGGCGTCTGCCCGGTCTGCGCGCGGAAGATCCGGCAGAAGTGGCTCCGGCTCACGCTCACGCGGCGCGTGAAATTCGTGATGCACGAGGGCTCGGAGTAATGATCGTTTATATAAATGACTGCTTCCGAGACCTGCTCCGTTTTCACCGGGGCGGCGTTCTGCGAGAGCTTTCTCGAGATCCTGCATAAAAGCTCCCTAAGGAGCGCTTCGCTCAGCTCAAAGAAAAACGGCGCCTTTCTCTGCAGTTCCGTGATGATCTTTTCAAAGACCGTCGAGCAGGCGGGATCGTCGATATTTTCTATAAGCTTCTTTTTATATAACCCCAGCTCCTCGAGGATATTTTTGACGCCGACGCCGGAAAAATGCACGAAATACATCTGCGAACGCTCGCCGGGCGGCAGATAGTAGATCTGCTCCGTTCCCGGCTCGAAGAGAACGAAGCTGAACGGATCAAGCGCGATCTCTTTTTTGTCGATCAAGGCCCTTATCCCTCCGTCGGGAGCGAAAATGAGCTGCCAGTCGGGTCTTCCGTCCGGACGTGTGGTCATAAAGCTGTCCGCCGCGTCCATCCTGTAATGTCCGCAGGAACAGACGCCGAGGGCTCTGTCCGTGAAGACTATCGCTTCGTTTTTGTCGTTGAGATAGCCCGATCTTTTATACAATCGCCGTTCCCCCTTTCCGCTCTCAATGATATCATCACGCGCTTTTTTTGTCAAGCAAAAATCTCCATATTTGTATTAAAAATCTCCATTCACATCACGCCCCTGCTGATATATACTTGACACATAAAGAGAAAGGCAAAAAAGAAGAGATATAAAATGATTATTGAAAACTTTTTCGAAGACCTTGACACGATCCGCGTCAACACCTGCCCGGACAGGGCGTATTATCTGCCGGCTTCCGACGCCTCATCGGCTCTCGCGAGGCGCCCGGGTCAGTACACCGACCGCACGCTGCTTCTGAACGGCGACTGGGCGTTCTCCTACCGCGGGAACGTCAGAGAGCTCTCCGAGAGCTTCTGGGAGGAGGATTTTGATCTCTCCGGCTTTTCTTCGATCGACGTCCCCTCGGTATGGCAGATGAGAGGATACGATATCAACCAGTACGAATCCAACAAGACCGTTTTCCCCTTCGATCCTCCCTACGTCGGGAAGAATGATCCCTGCGGGCTCTACGCGCGCGATTTCACGCTCGACGCTTCACAAATCTCCGGCAGGGTCTTTGTCGACTTCGAGGGAGTCGATTCCTGCTTGTATCTGTGGATCAACGGCAAATTTGTCGGCTACGATCAGGTCAGCCATTCGACGAGCGAGTTCGAGCTGACCTCCTTCGTCCGCGAGGGCGTCAACCGGATCGCCGTCCTCGTTTTGAAATGGTGCGACGGGACCTATCTTGAAACCCAGGACAAATTCCGCTCCTCCGGCATCTTCCGCGACGTTTTTCTTGTTTTCCGTCCGAAAGAGCATCTGTGGGACTTCACTCTCCGCGCTCTCCCGGCAAATTCCTACAGAGACGGCAGGTTAGAGGTCTCGCTCTCTTTCTCCGGCGATCCTCTCCCGGTGAGCTGGGAACTCTACGACGGCTCCAAGCGCGTCGACGGCGGCATCACCGACTCGAAGATCTCCTGCACCGTTCCCGGCGCTCACCTCTGGAACGCCGAGGATCCGTATCTGTATAAACTTCTCCTCAGATGTTCCGGCGAGTATATCTGCGCCCCGTTCGGATTCAGGGAAGTCAAGATAGAGAACAAAGTCGCGCTCTTCAACGGAAAGCCCTTCAAGATCAGGGGCGTCAACCGCCACGACAGCTCGCCGTACGACGGTCCCGCCGTGGATCTCGAGCACGTCAAACACGATCTTTTCCTGATGAAGAGCGCCAACGTCAACGCAATAAGGACGAGCCACTATCCCAATGCGCCGTTCTTCACGGAGCTCTGCGATCTTATGGGCTTCTACGTCGTCGCCGAGGGAGATCTTGAATGTCACTGCGTTATCTCGGCTTTCGATCAAATTGTCGACGGAAAGCCGACGTTCGATTTCGGTCTGATCGCCTCCGATCCCGCTTTCAAAGAGTCCTGGCTCGACCGCGACCGCAGACTTTACGAGCGCGACAAGAACCGCGCGTCCGTCTTTATGTGGAGCGTCGGCAACGAGTCCGGCTACGGCGAGAACGCCCAGGCTTGCGTGGACTATCTCAGACAGACCGATCCCACCCGTCTCGTGCACTATGAGGGCAGGTCCAGACTGAAAAACAAGCCCCGCGACATTCCCGGCACCGACGTCCACAGCGTGATGTACCCGAAGGTCGACTACTGGAAAGAATATTTCGCCGGGGAAGACCCCCTCACCGGATATATGTGCGAATACGCCCATTCCATGGGCAATGCTCCCGGAAGCCTGAAGGAATACTGGGACTATATCTATTCCGAGCCCCGTATGCTCGGCGGCTGCGTCTGGGAGTGGTGCGAACACGCCGTCTACGCCGGGACTCTTCCCGACGGCAGGAAGAAGTTCCTCTACGGCGGCGACTCCGGCGAGAAGCCCCACAGCGGCTGTTACTGCCTTGACGGTCTGGTGACTCCCGACAGACGCGACATCGGAGCGCTCACTGAGCTCAAAAACGCCTACCGCCCCGCAAAGGTCGAAAAGACCTCCGTCCCCGGAGAGTTCAGGATCACTAACCTTCTCGACTTCACCGAGCTTTCCTCTTTTGCCGACGTTTCCTACGAGATCACCGACGGCAAAAAATCCGTCGCTTCCGGCAAGATCGCTTTGGAAACGATCCCCCCTCACGGGAGCGCCTGTGCGAAGATAGAGCTGCCTGAATTTTCGGATCACGCGTTTATAACCTTCTTTTTCGCCCGCAAAAACTCAGATCATGTCCTTGACGCCGGGCACGTTCTCGGTTTCGAGCAGATCGAACTTTCAGGGCGCGTCATAAAGCCGATCCCCGCACCGAAAAGCGGGTCCGTCTCTTACACCGAGGACGGAGTCAGGATCACCGTTTGCGGCGATCGCTTCAAGTACGTTTTCAACACTCTCGACGTTTCGTTCGAGTCGATGTATTATCTCAACTCTCCTCTCATCGCCGCGCCTTCGGGCATCAATATCATGAGAGCGCCCATTTCCAACGACCGCCGCGCGGTCGAAAAATGGAAATTCTTCGGCTGCGATTCGGCTCAGCCGAGGGGTTACGGCGCCGAGGTGAAGCGCGACGGCAGAAAAGTGAGGATCACCTGCGCCTTCTCGGTCGGCGCCGCGGGTCTGCGCCCGGTCGTCAAAGGGACTTTGCGTCTGACGATCGACGCCGCCGGCAGGGTTTTCTTCGGCTTCGACGCGAAAAAATACCCCTCGCTCCCGTTTTTGCCGCGATTCGGCGTGAGATTTTTCATCCCGAAGTCCTATGAAAAATTTTCCTATCTCGGCTACGGTCCGTCTCAGAGCTACGCCGACAAGCTCTGCGCCGCCCGCTTCGGATATTTCGAGAGCGGCGCGAAGGAGTCCTACGTCGATTACATCCGTCCGCAGGAGCACGGCTCTCACTTCGGCACGGAGCGCCTTAGCGTCGACGGCGAGGTCCCGTTCGAAGTGATCGCCGGGAAAACACCGTTCTCGTTCAGTCTTCTCGGGCACACTCAGGAACTTCTTATGAGCGCCGCTCACAACTATGAACTCGAAGAGGCGCCCTTCAACGTTCTCTGCGTGGACTACAAACAGCAGGGCATCGGGAACCGTTCCTGCGGTCCTGATCCAATGAAGCCTTATCTCTTTTCAGAAAACCGTTTCCGCTTCGATTTTGTCCTCGCTCCGTACGGCGGGGAGGATAAATAAAGACACAAAATAAAAAGAAAGCTTTCAGGAGGGAAAAATGATCGTCAAAAACTTTTTTGAAGACTTGAACGTCTTCCGCGTCAACACCTGCCCGGACAGAGCCTATTATCTGCCCGCCGCCGCAAAAAAAGAAGCTCTCGAAAGAAAGCCCGGGAGCTACACCTCACGCACGGTGCTCCTGAACGGCGACTGGTATTTTGCCTACAGGAAAAACGTCAGGGAGCTCGAAGAAAAGTTCTGGGAGGAGGATTTTGACCTCTCCGGCTTTTCCACCATCGATGTCCCCTCGGTCTGGCAGATGAGGGGCTACGATCAGAACCAGTACACCAACATCCACTATCCCTTCGTCTACGATCCGCCCTACGTTCCCGCCGAAGACCCCTGCGGAATGTACGTTCGCGAGTTTTCTCTCGACGCAAAACAGATCTCGCAGAGAGTCTTCATCGACTTCGAGGGCGTCGATTCCTGCCTGTATCTCTGGATCAACGGACAGTTCGTCGGCTACGATCAGGTCAGCCATTCGACCAGCGAATTCGAGATCACCTCTCTTGTGAGAGAGGGCACGAACCGCGTCGCGGTCCTCGTTCTCAAGTGGTGCGACGGCAGCTACATGGAGGATCAGGACAAGTTCCGCTCCTCCGGCATCTTCCGCGACGTGTTCCTTCTCTTCCGTCCGAAGGAGCATATCAGGGATTTCACTCTTAAAGCTCTTCCTGCGGACGGATATAAGAACGGAGTCCTCAGCGCCGACTTCGTTTTCGACGGCAAGAAGCTCCCCGTTTCCTGGGAACTCTACGACGGCGACAAGAGGATCGCCTCAGGAAGCGCCGACGGCTCTCTGTCTTATAAGGTGGAAAACGCCCGCCTCTGGAACGCCGAGGATCCTTATCTCTACAGGCTCGTTTTGTCCTGCGCCGGCGAATACATATGCTGCCCGTTCGGCTTCAGGGATGTGAAGGTCGAGAACAAGGTCGTCCTCTTCAACGGCAGACCCTTCAAGATAAAGGGCGCAAACCGCCACGACAGTTCGCCGTACGACGGTCCCGCCGTGAGCCTTGAACACGTCACGCGCGACCTCGAACTGATGAAGCAGTTCAACATCAACGCCATCCGCACGAGCCACTATCCCAACGCTCCGTTCTTTACGGAACTTTGCGACATCTACGGCTTCTACGTCGTCGACGAGGGCGATCTCGAGTGCCACGGAGCCGCCGTGACCTACGATCCCGACGGACACCGCGACTACGCCCGCATCGCGCGCGACCCCGCCTTCAAAGAAGCGTGGCTCGACCGCGACAAGAGGCTTTTCGAGCGCGACAAGAACCGCACTTCGGTCTTTATGTGGTCTCTCGGCAACGAGATGGGCTACGGCGTCTGCGCCGAAGCCTGCGCCGCGTGGCTCAAAAACGCCGATCCCACCCGCCTCGTGCACACCGAGTCCGGCTGGCGCAAGGAGGGAAGGGTAGACCCGATCCCCAACACCGACGTCCATTCGTTTATGTATCCCTCCCTCGAGAGGATAAAGCGCTTCGCCGACGATCCCGATTTCCCGCAGCCCTATTTCATGTGTGAGTACATCCACGGGATGGGCAACGCTCCCGGCGGCGCAAAGGAATACTGGGATCTCATCTATTCGCGCCCGACCATCGTCGGCGGCTGCGTATGGGAGTGGTGCGATCACGCGGTCTACGCCGGAACGACTTCCGACGGCAGGAAGAAGTTCCTCTACGGCGGCGATTCGGGTGAATTTCCCCACGACTCCAACTTCTGTGTCGACGGCTTCGTGACTCCCGACCGCATCCCCTCGGATTCCCTCTGGGAGTACAAGAACGCGATCAGGCCCGTCAGAGCCGCCGCGGGCGAGAAAAAAGGCGAGTTTATTATCACCAACTGCCTCGATTTCACCGATCTCAAAGACTTCGTCGATATTTTCTGGGAGATCACCGACGCCGGTAATACTGTCTCGAGCGGCAAACTCAGAAAGGCTTCCGTCGCTCCGCACGAAACGAGAAAGGTCTCGCTCGAATTGCCGGAGTTTTCCGGTCACGGCTTCGTGAGATTCATCTATAAGCAGTCCGTCGACGCCACGTTCACAAAGGCGGGCCACGAGCTCGGCTTCGATCAGATCGAGGTCTCGCCGAGAGTTCCCGAAAAGCTTCCCGCCCCGAAGAGCGGAAAGGTCGAGGTCATAGAAGACGGCGTCAGGCTCGTCGTCCGCGGCGACAAGTTCAAATACGTTTTCAACAGGCTTTCGGTCAGCTTCGAAAGCATGGTCTTCGACAACGAGCCGCTGATCTGCGCTCCGACGGATATCGATATATGGCGCGCCCCGACCGACAACGACCGCAACGTCAAGGCGAACTGGAAGAAGCTCGGCTTCGAAAGATGCTCGCCGCGCGGCTATTCCACCGTCGTTTCCGGCAACAGCCGCCGCGTCACGCTTTTCAGCGAGTTTTCCGTCGGCGCGAAGAGCCTCGATCCCGTCCTCCGCGGAACTCTGAAGACCGAGATCGACGCCGCGGGCAGGGTCAGATTCGCTTTCAGGATGAAAAAGCACGTCGGGCTCGTGAAGAACGCGCTCCGTCCCGATAAAGTACCCGCGATCGACGGAGTGCTCCCGAGATTCGGCATGAGGTTTTATCTTCCGAAGTCCTCCGAAAAGTTCACCTATCTCGGCTACGGTCCGCTGCACAGCTATTCCGACAAGCTCTGCGCCGCCTGGTTCGGACTGTTCGGGAACAGCGCTAAGGATTCCTACGTCGATTATATCCGCCCGCAGGAGCACGGCTCGCACTTCGGCACCGAATTTGTGAGCGTCGACGGCAAAGTCCCGTTCGACGTTATAGCGGGGAAGACCCCGTTCAGCTTCAGCCTGCTCACGCACACACGCGAACAGCTTGAAGAGACACCCCACAACTTCGAGTTAGAGGACGCGCCCTTCAACGTTCTCAGCGTCGACTACAGGCAGAACGGCATCGGCAACCATTCCTGCGGTCCGCTCCCGTTCAAGCCCTATCTCTTCGACGATAACTCGTTCGAATTCGATTTCACCCTCGCCCCGAAGTGCTCAGAATGACGCCGAGATAGGTTGTTTCTGTTTTTCTGTTTTTTCTTGGATCCCTGTTCTGACCAGTTTTAAAAAAAACAGTTGACAAATTTAAAAAACTGCGTATAATATATTTAGGGTGTATCTCAGCCCAAAATGAGAAACTTACTGAGCGGGCTTCTCTTGGCCCTTTCAAGAAAGTTATCAGTGAGCGTTTCGCTGCTCTGAACGCGAGAGTTATTAAATGAGAGCAAGATAATCGCTTGCTCTCATTTTCCGTTATGGAGTTTTATTATGGATAGTATAAAGCTTTACGAAATTGATTCAGATTACATTACTTATCTATCAGCTTTTGCCCCTCATCTTTTTCTGAATAAGAAGCCTTCTCAGAAAAATGAGCGCAAGTATATAGGAATTGTTTTTCAAGTCAATCAATTTAACTATTTTGCGCCTCTATCTTCTTTCAAAGAAAAGCACAAGAGTATGAGAGAACAAATTGACTTTCTTAAGGTAAAGAATTACGCTGTGATTAATCTCAATAATATGTTTCCCGTTCCTTTGAGCGAGGTACGTTTTATAAATTTTAATGATGAGCTTGATCTGCGTTATCGTTCATTGCTTCTTTCGGAATATAGGTTCATTAAGTCGATACAGGAAAAAATCCGAAAGAATGCGCAAACAGTTTACAAATTGAAACTGAAAAATGATGGCTCGGTCTTATGCAAGCGCTGCAATGATTTCCTGCTGCTTGAAAAGGCTTGTGCCGATTTTAAAAGATAGTTTTAATGAAAAACCTCCGGAGCCTTCAAAAGCCCCGGAGGTTTTTCTTTTGCCGTTTGTCTTTACTTTTTCCGTCCCGCCTCGTAGTTGGCTCTGTCCTGTGTGCCGAGCGCGTTGTGAAACACTATCATGCTGTTCTCGTCTTCGTCGAAGGTGTATTCCACTTGGGCGTGCCAGCCGTTGCCGACCGAATCCGGCTCGTACTTTCTTCTGAATCCGTCCCCGGCAGGGAAGAAGCCTTCGCCGGTGCCGGAATAATCTGTCAGCACCCAAACGGCGTCGCTTTTTTCACTTAGCGGACGGCGCATCTTCACAATACCTATCCCGGGTGCGAACCAGTAATCGAATCTGCCTCTGCGATACGACGTGCCTTTTTCTTCCGGTGCTTTGAGCTCGAACTGAACGTGGCGGCAGCCTTCGAATCTCCCTGCGGGCGTTTCCACCGTCTCGTCCTCGGCGACGCTGAGTTCTATGCGGCGTTTCTGCTCCCGGTAAATGAAATCCCTGTTCTCGGCGTACCCGGGGATCCATTTTTCATCCCACACACAGCCCGCCGCGTCCTGTAAGATGTCGTACAGGAAATTGTAGAGCACCTTTTTGCTGTCTTCGTCCCTGTCCGTTCCGCTCATATCCTTCCACTCGAATGAGAGCTGTCTGTTGCTCTGATTCAGAAGGATCTTCTCGTTCTTCTTTTCAATGTAAAAGAACGTGAAGAAATTCCATCTGCCCGCTTCCTTATAATCCGGGTTAAGGGTGGGATCCGTGCGGAGTATACGCTCCATGACGTCCCGGGCTATCCCGGTGTGGAGCTTTTCGCGCTTTGAGACGGCAAGCTTTTCGGCTCGTTCGAAGCAGTCCGTCACGTCGACCAGAGTTTCATTATTATCGTCGTCTGCATAAACGTATTCCTGCCGTGCTTTCACCATATTTCCAAGCCACGTTTTCGTGTTGTAATCCGTCAGTATTGCGTAAGAGCAGGAGGAGATAACGGCTGTCGAACTGTCATCGCAGCCGGTCACTTCGTAATACCCGCTGAAATCGAAAACGGCGAATTCGTTTTCCGCCTCATACTCCCAGCGGTTCCCGACGGCAAGCGGTAAGGTGCCTTCACCGCCTTTGATGGTGAAGCTTTTCAGCTTGAACACGTTCACGCCGAAGCGCGAGACCTTCTGATATACTATGCCGACTCCGGGGCAGAACGCCGTTTCTGTGTAATCGTATCCCGTTTCCTTGTCGTTGAAATCTGTCCTGAAAAGCACGCAGCCGGTGAATTTTCCGGCGGGAGTGTCGAATTCGGCGTTCTTGCTGACGCATTTCAGCGTCACAGAGCCGTCGGAAGCGGTCCTGACCTCTCCCACTTTCATGGCGGGGTCGAATATCATTTCGTCGCACCTGCTCGCATAATAGAAGACTGCCAATGTGTTGTAACAGTACTGTCCCCTTGAGTAACCGGGCTGTTTCCAGAAATAGATTTTTGAGTCGAACTTGCGCAGCTCTTCTCCCGTTGCCGAGAAAGAATAGCGGCGATCGTTCTTGCTCAGCCCGAGCGCGATCCGCTTTTTCTCCAGTTCTATTGCGGCGAGCGCGTTGGCGTAATAGACGTCGGTCGGCTCCAGCATCCCGAGCACCTTTTCAAAGCCCTCAAGCCCCTCGTTGCTCTGCTTGTCCTCCATCAAAGCGTATCCGAGCCAGAAATAGAGATAGGCGAGCGTTTTTTTCATCCCGAGCTTTTCTATATATGGGATCTGTTCTTCTTTGATGAATTCAATCCGGTCTTTGAGCTTGTTCGGGTATCTTAATATGCCTTCGTCCTGCTCGTGAGAGAGAACAAACTGCATCACTTCCTCGTTGCGGCTCTTTTCGGCGTGCTCTTTGATCTGGGCTACTGTTTCTTCATTCTTCTGACCCGGGAGCCACCAATAGCCGAGCATCAGGATATCGGCGAGCGCGTGGCTCTTTTCCTTTGAATCATCGAGCGCTTCGGCGCTTGAAAGCACCTCTTTGAACTCTTCTTCGAAACCGGTCTTGTCGTTTTTCAGCTTCCACAGCTTCAAGTGCTCCACTTGTCTGAGCACCCGGCGTGTCAGGCTTTCGTTTTCGTTGTATTCTTTTTCCATAACACCGAACCCCTTTCGCAGTATTTTTCTTCCTTCGTAAAGGCGCCGCTTCACCGTGCCCTCCGGAACGGCCAGCTTCGCGGCGATCTTTGAAACGGAAAGATCCTCGAAATAGTGGAGTTTCACAGCCTCTCTGATCTTCTCGCCGAGCGCGTCGACGGCTTCGTGAAGCTCGTCGACCGTCTCACGCTCGTTGTCGATAATAATCCCGTCGATCCTCTCCAAATCGGTATCTTCGAGGAGGGACAGACTGATATCGGGGATAGCGGAGCGGTAGCGCGCCTCTAACCTTCTGGCGCTGTTCTTCGCGATAGAACAGACCCACGGACGGAATTTCGCCGGATCGTTGAGGCTCGACAGGTGCATCCATGCGGAGACGAAGGCGTCCTGCGAGGCGTCTTCCGCTGAAAACTCGTTCCCGGTCACTTTGTAAGCGGTGCCTTTCACCGCCTTTTCATGACGGGTCACGAGCTCAGAATAGGCCGAGTCGTTTCCGAGAAGCGTCAGCTCCACCAGCGTTTCATCCGTTTTGAAGGACAGATCTTTCATGCTTTCTCCTTTCTTTCAAGGCGTCTTTCGCGGCTTTCATCCATAAGAGACCCAAAAAAGCCGAAAGGTTCGGTCAGTGAAAAGATTTTCTTTATTTATTCTACCACAGGTTCGGTGATAAAACAACCCGATCCTGTCACTCGGGGGAGCCGACTGCCGAAAACCGGGCTTTGTTCACAATTATTTAACAAAATTTGCGACGTTTTATCTTGACTTTACTGGTGCAAAATAGTATATTATGTATGTCGGTTAGCACTTGACCGTTGAGAGTGCTAAAAGTGCCCCGGAAAAATCGGGGACAGCCTGAAAGGGAGGTGAGAAGCGATGGATCTTTCGGACAGAAAAAAACAGATCCTCAAGACCGTCGTCGACGCCTATATCGCCACCGGCGAACCCGTCAGCTCCAAATTTCTCACCGACAAGCTCGACGTGAGCGTTTCGAGCGCGACGATCCGCAACGAGATGAGCGATCTTGAAGAGATGGGCTATCTCGAGCATCTCCATACCTCCTCCGGCCGCGTTCCGACCAACGAGGGCTACAGAGAATACGTCGTCAACCTCATGGAGCGCTACAAGCTGACTCTCGACGAGATCCTCCTCATGAACTCGCTCCTGAAAGACAAGCTCGGACAGTTCAGGGACGTTTTCTCGGAAACGACGAGGCTTCTCTCGGAGCTCACCAACTACACGGCGGTCTCGGTGTCCAAGAAGCCCAAAGAGGGGAGCATCAGGCGCTTCGAGTGCGTCTGGGTCGATCAGCTCAGCTTCCTTCTCGTGATGGTCACATCCGATTCCCAGGTCCGCACCCGCCATATCCACACCGAGTTCGAGATCAGCGAAAACGCGGTCAAGAGTATCGGCGCGGTCCTCAACCGCGGACTTGCCGGAGTGAGCATCGGAGAGGTGAGCCTGGGCGTCATCATGAAGATGGAGAGCGAGCTCGGAGCATACCGCGATCTTGTCTCCCCGGTCCTCAGGATCGTGTACGAAGTCGTGAGCGAGGTCAGCGAATACGAACTCAACGTCGACGGTATATCGCATCTTCTTAGTTACCCCGAGTTTTCCGACGCGCTCAGGGCGCAGGAGCTGGTGAAGCTCATCGAGGAAAAGCAGGAACTCATCGAGAGGATGACCTTCGCCCCGGACAGCGACCTCAACGTATATATCGGCTCCGACGGCAACAGGCTGGACAGCGTGAGCTTTCTCGTTCGACCGTTCACGCTCGACAACGGCGTCACTGGAGCGATGGGGCTCATCGGGCCGAAGAGGATGAACTACTCACACGCGATAGCGAAGCTCGATTATATCACTTCAAATCTGATCTCCAACAAGATCTCAAACCGCAAGGACGAAAGGAGCGATCAGCAGGATGAAACAGAAAACGGACGGCACGGAGCCGGAGAAGACTGAACAGACCGTGCCTCAGGACGAAAAAGCGGAGTCTGTCCCCGAAGAAGAAAAGACTCCCGCAACAGAAAGCGAAACTCCGGCTGAAACAAAAAGCGAAAAGTCTTCAAAAAAAGAAAAGGCGAAGATAAGGCAACTCGAGGACGAGCTCGAAAAGAAGAAAAAGGAAACGGAAGAACTTAACGACAAGTATCTGCGCCTCGCCGCGGAATACGCCAATTTCAAGAACCGCACGGCAAAAGAAAAGGACGAACTCTTCTTCGCGGCTAAATCCAGAGTCGTAAAAGAACTTCTCCCGGTGTTCGACAATCTCGACCGCGCGAAGGATCACACTCAGGACGCGGACAAGCTTGCCGAGGGCGTGAACATGATCCTCACGCAGTTCGACTCGATCTTGGAGAAGCTCGGCATCACCGAGATAAAGGCGCTCGGCGAGACCTTCGATCCCGAATTCTGCGAGGCGGTCTTCCACGAGGAGGCCGAGGATCAGCCCGAAAACACGGTCACACAGGTCCTGCAGAAGGGCTATGCCTGCGACGGCAAGGTCATAAGACACGCTCTTGTGAAAGTCGCAAACTGAAAAAGCAAAAAATCAATCTTTTTACTATAGGAGGAAAAGAAAATGTCAAAGATCATAGGAATCGATCTCGGAACCACTAATTCCTGCGTGGCGGTCTACGAGGGCGGAGAGCCCACCGTCATCCCCAATCCCGAAGGAGCCAGGACCACCCCGTCGGTCGTCGCCTTCTCCAAGACAGGCGAGAGGATGGTCGGTCAGATCGCGAAACGTCAGGCGATCATCAACCCCGAAAGGACCATCAGCTCCATCAAGCGCGATATGGGCACCGCCCGCAAAGTCGAGATAGACGGCAAGAGCTACACCCCGCAGGAGATCTCCGCGATGATCCTGCAGAAGCTCAAAGCCGACGCCGAGAACTACCTCGGGACCAACGTCGACAAGGCTGTCATCACCGTCCCGGCTTACTTCTCCGACGCTCAGCGTCAGG
>JAFTEP010000089.1 GCA_017453605.1 Clostridia bacterium | reverse complement strand
TCGAATATGCCGGAGAACTCTCCGTCGCCGTAGACGTTGTTGGAGCCGATGGGGTTCCAGCCGTTGCCCATAAAGTCGTAGTCGCCGCCCTCTGCCGTGTCGTCGGTGAGGTCGATGTCGTTCATCAGCTTGTAGTTGGCGGCAAGATCGTAGCGGACGTTGTAGAGATCGTCGACCGTGTAGATCTCGTTCCAATCCTCCGCCCACGCCGCGAAGCTGAAGAGCCCGAGCAGCATCGCCGCGCAGAGCGCTATACTAAGCGCTTTTTTCAGAGTTTTCATTTTCTTTTCCTCCTTGAAAATTGTCGTAAAAAACGGCCAAAAACCGCCCCCGCCGAATATTTCGCGTCAAAAGGCGCGGTTTTAACGTCAAAAAAAGCCGTCGGGAATAATTATACTCAATATTTTAAGTATTGTCAAGTATTTGAGTATGATAAAATAAAAAAAAGAAGAGATAATAATTTACAGAAAGAAAAAACCGCGCTCAGCGCGGGCGGCGCGGGGCGGGAGGCGATGAGTTGATTTCTTACAGACCGTTTTACGAAACTCTTTTCAGAAAAGGGATCACGGAGTACAATCTGATCTTCAAGCAGGGCTTCAGCGCAAACACGCTCCACCGGATGAAGAAGGGCGAGGCGATCAGCACGAAAACGCTCGATTCCCTCTGCTACGCGCTCGACTGCGGCGTCGAAGAGATAATAGAATTCGTGAAAGAATAAGCATCCGCGACGAGAGCGGATGCGGTTTTTTGTTTATAGGGGAAAAAGCGGATCATAAGGGCGCCCGCAAAATAGTCAAGTACGATTTGGCAAATCGTACTTGACTATTTTCGGGAATAAGTATTCCGCGCAGACGAATCTTATGCCAAAAGATCCTTCGCTTCGCTCAGGATGACAAAAAAACGTGGTCAAGGGCAGAGCCATCGCCGCCGGAGGCCGCTCAATGGCAATCGTACCAGGTCTTGCCGACGCGGGCGTCGGAGACAAGACGGACCTTGAGTTTGACGGCGTTTTCCATTTCCTCGCTGAGGAGAGCCGCGGCGCGTTCGCTTTCGGAGAGCGGCGCCTCGAGGATGAGCTCGTCGTGGATCTGCAGGATAAGGCGGGTCTGCATCTTTTCCTCACGCAGGCGTCTGTCGACGCGGACCATCGCGAGCTTGATTATATCGGCGGCGGTCCCCTGGATCGGAGTGTTGCGCGCGACGCGCTCTCCGAACGCCGCGAGGTTCTTTCTTGCGGCGGACAGCTCCGGCACGTATCTGCGCCTGCCGAACATCGTCGTGACGAATCCGTTCGCCTTGGCGTCCTCTATGAGAGATTCGAGATAGCCCTTGACCTTGGGATAGGAGGCGAAGTATTCCTCGATATATCGCGCCGCCTCCGCTCTCGGGACCTTGATGTCCTGAGCGAGACTGAACGCTCCCATTCCGTAGATTATGCCGAAGTTGATCGCCTTCGCCGCCTTCCTCATTTCCGGGGTCACACTCTCGAACGGCACGCCGAAAACGCGCGACGCCGTCCTGCGGTGTATGTCCTCGCCGTCGGCAAAGGCGCGGATCAGCGCCTCGTCGCCCGAAAGGTGCGCGAGAAGCCGCAGTTCGATCTGAGAATAGTCCGCGTCGACCAGAACGCAGCCCTCTTTCGCGACGAAAAAGCGCCTCAGTTCCCTCCCGAGAGGAGTGCGCACGGGGATGTTCTGAAGGTTGGGCTCCAGAGACGAGAGCCGCCCGGTCGCGGTCTGAGTCTGATTGAAGCGCGTGTGGATCCTGCCGTCCGACGGGTCGATCGCCTTGACGAGCCCCTCGGCGTAGGTGCCGTTGAGCTTCGTAAGCGCCCTGTAGTCGAGGATGAGCGGGATCGCCGGGTGACAGTCCGCGAGCTTCTCGAGAGTCTGCGCGTCCGTGGTGTACCCGCTCTTGGTCTTCTTCGGCGCGGGCAGTCCGAGATCCTCGAACAAAACCTTGCCGAGCTGTTTGGGGGAATTGACGTTGAAATCGACGCCGCAGAGGCGCTTTATATCTTTTTCAAGAACGCTTATATCCTTTTTCAGCTCCGCGCCGTAGGCTTCGAGCCCGGCTCTGTCGACCGCGAAGCCGACCTGCTCCATTCCGGCGAGAGTGCGCGCGAGCGGGATCTCGACCGTGCGGTAAAGCTCGTCCATCCCGAAAGCGGTGAGGCTTTCGGTGAGGGTCTTTCTCAATTTATCGAGGCGCGAGAGCATGAAGTCGGCATCCGAAAGCTGAGCCTCGTCGGCGGAGGTCTGCGCGTAGATCCAGAGCAGGCTTGCGATCGAGATAGAGTCGGACGGATTGACAAGATATGCCGCGAGCATAGCGTCGAACGCGGCGTCCGGCGCGGGTCTGTTCTCCGCGGCGCAGAGGTGACAGAGCTGTTTGAGATCGTAGACCGCCATTCGCTTGTTCAGTTCAGGATCGGTGACGATCCCGAGCGGATCCGGGCAGGAAAAGAGCCTGCCTTCGAGCGAGAACGCGCGCTGTTTTCCGGCAAAAAACGAGAAATCCTTTCCCGAAAGCAGTTTTTTCAGCTCT
>JAFTEP010000088.1 GCA_017453605.1 Clostridia bacterium | reverse complement strand
GTGGGGCTCAAGACGGCTCAGCGGATCATTCTCGAGCTCAAAGACAAGCTTGCGAAAAACGTCTTCTCCTCTCCGGCGGCCGGACAGTCGTATGCCGCCGCAGCTTCCGGCGGTTCTCTGTCAGAGGTCTCGGAGGCGGTCAACGCGCTGACGGTCCTCGGCTATTCAAGACAGCAGGCGCTCGACGCCGTGAAAGGCCTCGACACACGCTCGAAGAGCGTCGAAACGATCATCAGAGAAGCGCTCAAAGCCCTGAACACAAAGTGACGGAGTTAAAAAATGATAAAAGAAAACAAGATCTTTTCTACAGATAACGGCGTGAACGAGCCGGAAGACACCGATTTTGAAAACAGGCTGGTTTCGGGCGAACTCACCCGGAGAGACGCCGAGAACGGCGACGACTCGGAAGCCTCTCTCAGACCGACGACTCTCGACGAGTACGTCGGACAGGAGGGCATTAAAGACAATCTGAGGGTTTTCATGCAGGCGGCTAAAAACCGCGGCGAGTCGTTGGATCATCTTCTTCTCTACGGCCCTCCCGGTCTCGGAAAGACCACTCTCGCTCACATCATCGCCAACGAAATGGGCGTCAACATCCGCATCACCTCCGGTCCCGCCATCGAAAAGCAGGGCGATCTCGCGGCGCTTCTGACAAACCTTTCACACGGCGACATCCTCTTTATCGACGAGATCCACCGCCTCTCCCGGAGCATTGAGGAGATCCTTTATCCCGCCATGGAGGACAAGGTGCTCGATATAATCATGGGCACCGGACCCGCGGCGAGGAGTATCCGCATCCCGCTCGAACAGTTCACTCTCATCGGCGCGACGACAAGAGCCGGTCAGCTTTCCAGTCCTCTCAGAGACCGCTTCGGAATGGTGATGCGCCTCGATCTCTACACTCCCGAGGAGCTCGCGTTGATCGTGACAAGGAGCGCGGGGATCCTGGAGACCGTGATAACCCCGGAAGGAGCAACCGAGATCGCTCTCAGGTCGAGGGGCACCCCGAGGATCGCCAACCGCCTGCTTCGCAGGGTCAGAGATTTCGCACAGGTCCTCGGCGACGGAGTCATCGACGCGAAGACCGCCGCTACGGCTCTCGAAAGGCTTGAGGTCGACAGGCTCGGGCTCGACAGCGTCGACAGAAAGATGCTTCTTTCCATCATAAAAAACTTCGACTGCGGTCCCGTGGGTCTCGAAACTCTCGCGGCGACGATCGGCGAGGAGAGCGTCACAATAGAGGACGTCTACGAGCCCTATCTTATGCAGATCGGCTTTGTCAGCCGCACACCGCGGGGACGCTGCGTGACGCGTCTTGCCTGCGAGCATCTGGGGCTCCCGTTCAGACCCTCCGTCCAGAGCGACGCACCGAGACAGCTCTCCCTCGGCGACACCGAATAAGAGTTTTTCTCCGAAAGGTTTTATAAAATGTGGATCCCATCCGACACCGGCGACTACCGGCTCCTCGACTGCTCAGACGGCGAACGCTTAGAGCTCTGGAAAGATAAGATCCTTGTACGTCCCGATCCCCAGGTGATCTGGAGATCCGCCCGCACCGACAAAAGGTGGAACAGCGCCGACGCCAGATATTCCCGCTCGTCCTCGGGCGGCGGGAGCTGGAGCGAAAATTCTCTTCCGGAATCCTGGCGCGTCAGGGTCTCGGGGCTCTTGTTCAGGATCAAGCCGATGGGCTTCAAGCACACCGGACTTTTCCCCGAGCAGGCGGCGAACTGGGAATGGTTCTCCGAACTGATCAAAAATGCCGGAAGACAGATCTCAGTCCTGAACCTTTTCGCCTACACCGGAGGCGCGACCGTAGCCTGCGCCGCGGCGGGCGCGAAGGTCTGTCACGTCGACGCCGCGAAAAACATGGTCTCTCTCGCCAAAGAGAACGCCGCGCTCAACTCTCTTGCCGACGCGCCGATCAGATATATCGTCGACGACTGCTCGAAATTCGTCGCGCGCGAGAAGCGCCGCGGCTCGAGATACGACGCCGTCATCATGGATCCTCCGTCCTACGGCAGGGGACCGGGCGGCGAGACGTGGAAGCTCGAAGACAGCATCCACTCATTTATCAGCGAGGCTCTGTCGCTTTTGAGCGACGATCCGCTTTTTGTCCTCGTCAATTCCTACACGACCGGTCTTTCCGCCGGCACAGTCGATTATTTATTGCGTCTGGCCTCGAAAGACCTCGGCGGCAGGACCGAAAGCGCGGAGCTCGGACTCAGAGTCGGATCCACAGGGCTTTGTCTGCCCTGCGGCGCGTCTTCGAGGTGGAGCCGCTGACTTTTAGAATATAACCACTCATTCCCTTGAAAGGAACCGATCCCTTGAGCGAAGAATTTTTCGAC
>JAFTEP010000087.1 GCA_017453605.1 Clostridia bacterium | reverse complement strand
TGACCCTGATGTCCTTCGACATCGCCAGAAACATCTTTCTCAGGTTCTCGACGTGCTGTTCCTCCTTGTTGAAAAGGGGGATGTTCACGAGCTTTGTCAAGCCGTCGACGAGGTCGGCGACGCTCTGTCCGAATTCGCGCTTGATTATATCCAGATCGACCCAGGCGCAGTCCTCCACCGTGTCGTGCAGCAGGGCGGCGCAGATCGAATCAGTGTCGAGCTCGAGCGAGGCGACGATCTCGGCGACTGCTATCGGGTGCTCGATGAAGTCCTCTCCGCTCTTGCGCTTCTGCCCTTCGTGAGCCTTTTTTGCAAATTCAAACGCCTTTTTTATCTTCTCGAAGTCGTAGTTGTATCCGGTCGACGCGAGCTTCGCCATAAGATCGGTTATATCAGCCGCCATTCACGTCACCCCCTTTTTTATGTAAAAAATGTCTTTCATATCGCCGTATGCGTGCGGACGTTCTTGACGTTCAGCCTTGCCGAAAATGACTGCCTGAACTCGTTTATTTCAAGCGTCCCCGCAAGATCCACTTCGTCTCCCGGTCTGAACGGGAATTTGTCTCTCGGCATCCTGAAGCAGTTCGCCGTTATCTGCGCGCCGTCCTTTTCGACTAAGAGTCTCGTGTGCTTCCCCTCGCTCATGCCGTCCGCCGAGATCACCCTCGCTCCGGCCAATAAAAACAGAGGCACGGGATTTTTTTCCCCGAATGGCTCGAGCGCTTCAAGCGATTTTGCGGCGCTCACGCAAAGATCTTCCGCTTCGAGTTCGCAGTCGCAGTCGATCTTTTTCGCCGCCCCCGGCGTGATCCCGGCAACGCGCGCGAGTTCTTCGAGCCTCTGCGCCAGAAGCGCAAAGTTTTCTTTTTTCACCGTGAAGCCCGCCGCCATACCGTGGCCTCCGGCTTCTTCCAGAATATCCGCGCAGGAACTTAAAGCCTTTCCTATATCGAAGCCCTCCACGCTGCGGCAGCTTCCCCTGCCGAGGCCATTGTCGTCGAATCCCGCGAGCACTGTCGGAAGCCCGGTCGCTTCCGTGATCCGCGCCGCCGCGATCCCGGTCACCCCGGGATGCCAGCCGTCCGATCCCGCGGCGAGGAGAGAGACGCTCTTTGAGAGGATCCTTTCTTTCAGAATCGCCGACGCGCTTTTCAGGACCTCTTCTTCCTTCTTTTTTCTCAGATCGTTGAGCGCGCAAAGCCTCTCGGCGATCCCGGTGCACTTGTATTCGTCGTCGACGCACAGAAGCCCGACGCTCAGCGCGGCGTGATCCATCCTTCCGGCGGCGTTGATCCTCGGCGCGAGAGTGAAAGAGAGCGTCCTGCTCGATATTTTCGCGGTGTCCGCTCCGGCGGCCCTGAGGAGCGCTCCGAGCCCCGGACGGGGAGAAGTCCTGAGCTTTTCCAGACCGAGATTGACGATATACCTGTTTTCTCCGGTCAGCGGCATCACGTCCGCGACGGTGCCGAGAGCGGCGAGGTCGCAGTAGGCTTCGGTCACGCTCTTTTTTCTGTCGAAGCCGTCGAGGAGGGTCTGCGCGGCGCAGATCAGTTTGAGCGCGACTCCGCAGCCGGCGAGGATGCGGTACGGCTCCGGGGAATCCTCCCTCTGAGGATCTATCACGGCTTCCGCTTCCGGAAGCGTTTCGGGGCACTGGTGGTGGTCGGTCACGATCACCTTCATCCCGAGCGATCTTGCCAGCGCGATCTGTTCGCGGCAGGCGATCCCGCAGTCGACGGTTATGAGAAGATCGGTCCCCGTTTCGGCGAGCTCTCTGACGGCGTTTTCGCTCAGACCGTATCCCTCGGTGAACCTGTCGGGAACTCTCCACTGAGCCGTGATCCCGTGGGATTCGAGCCAAAGTCTCACGATCGAGACCGCGGTCACGCCGTCCGCGTCATAATCGCCGCAGACCGCGATATGTTTTTTCGAGCCGACGCACTGAGCCAGGATACGCGCGCCCTTATCCATATCTTTGAGGCCGAACGGATCGCTCAGAAAATAATTGACGAAAAGGGGAGAGGGGTCTTCTTTGCGGGCGGCGAGGACCCTTGAGGCGAGCGAAGAGAGCGAATAAGCCTTCGCTATCCGCTGCGCTTCTTCCGGATCGGCGCGTTTGACCGTCCAGATGTTCAAAGCTCCCGCCATCGTCGCTTCCGTCCTTTTTGTCCTTTTTGTTTGTCTGTTCCGGGCGCCGGACGCCCCGGATATAATACATAACTATAATAATATTATTTTATACCTTTCCGGCGAAAAAAACAAGGAGTTGAAAACGTTTTTTTTCGACTTCGCTCTTTTTTTTGCCGCGCCGTCAAAAATTATTTAGTGACGCGCCGTTTCGCGGCTTCATATCATTCTGTAGAGGAGCCGAGCGCCCGGCGCGACGCTCCGAAAAAAAACGGATCGGATCACGATCCGACCAAGGAGGAAAACATGCTCGCTTTTATCCTTGCGGGCGCCGCCGCTCTGTGGCTCGGCGGAGCGTTCGGCGGCGTGAAGCTCTGCTGCCGCCCCGTTGAAAGCTACTGCTGGATCAAAAACCCTCTGCTATGCCGCGCCGGCGGCTTCGAACGCCCCTGCGACGCCGCGTGGAGGGACGATCCCGTCGCGACTTGCGCCGCTTTTCTGAACAATCCTTTCATCATCGACCGCTACCGCGGCAGAACGGCGTATCAGGAAGACCTCGTCCGCGACGGCGACCGCGCGTGGGTGATGCTCCGTTTCGGCGACGGCGAGAAGATGGGCTTCGAACTCTGCAGAAACTGCCGGGGCTGGACCGTCTGCGCCTACTGCTATCCCGAAAACTGTCAGTGCCGCGGCTGAAGT